>CALMAV010000402.1:5341-8643 GCA_937859895.1 uncultured Bryobacterales bacterium
TTGCACCGTGTTTAGAAAAAGGTTGGCAAACACCCGCTCCCAGTCTTTTGAGGAGCCGGGCAGATGCGTATTGGCAGTAATCTCACGGACGAAACGCATTCGAGGCCGCCGGCCGGCCACGCAGTAATCGGTAACGGACTGAATGGCATCCTGCACCACAGCAGCAAGATTGGGCGAGCGGTCCGGGATAGCACCCAGCAACCGTTGTCCGCGTATGACACTTCTGGACAGCGCCGCCGCTACAGGCTTCCAGTGCTTATCGCTATTGAGAAGTTCAGCAGCCTCTGTAATCGTCTCGAAAACATTATTGAGATCGTGGATGAGGGTCTCGTGTGTGAGGTCGGAATCAACCGGATCATCCATAGCAGGGTGAGTTTAACTCGTGATTTGGCTCAGTGTTTCGAAAAATTCGGGGAATGAGACGGAGGCTGCTTCGGAACCCTCAATCGTGCTGGGTCCATCAGTAGCGGCCAGAGCGGCTACCGAGAAAGCCATAGCGATGCGGTGGTCGCCTCCGGAAGGCAGAACCGCTCCATGAAGCTTCTGCCGCCCTGGAATTTCCATGGTGTCTTCAGTGGTCTTGACCGAGACGCCCATGCGCTCGAGATTAGCTGAGATAGTCGCAATGCGATCGGTCTCTTTAATCCGCAGTTCGCCGCAATCCCGGACAATCAGGCCATCACGGCTTACTGCGCCCAGCACTGCCAATATCGGTATTTCGTCGATCAAGCTGGCGGTAGTCGCGCCCTCGATGGTACCGCCCGCAATGTTTGAGGTTTTGACCTGCAGCGTCCCGACAAGCTCGCCATTGGCTTGCTCAATATGCAGCAGTTTAATGTTCGCCCCCATGCCGCGAAGCACGTCGAGCAATGCAGCCCGAGTGGGATTCAAGCCGATATTGGAGATGGTCAGGTCGCCTTCAGGCGCCATCAGCGCCGCCACGATGAAGAAGGCCGCGGAGGAAAGATCGCCGGGAACGAACAGTGGCTTGCCTACCAGGCGGCCTCCACCTTCGATGCGCACGGTGCGCCCAGTTACCAGGATCTCGGCGCCTAGTTCCGCTAATGCAATCTCGGTGTGGTCACGCGTCCTAACCGGTTCGTGAACAACTGTTTGGCCCTCGGCAAATAAACCCGCCAGCAGTACGCAGCTTTTAACCTGAGCGCTGGCCACTGGCGAATGATATTCGATTCCGTGCAGCGGTCCGCCGTAAATGGTCAAGGGAGCAAACTGGCCTTCTCTGGCATCGATATGCGCATCCATCTGAGCAAGAGGCGTGATCACACGGCGCATCGGTCTCTGCACTAGAGACTCGTCACCGGTAATAACGGTCTGAAAAGGCTGAGCAGCTAGGATGCCCGTTAGCATGCGCATCGTAGAACCGGAGTTGCCGGCGTCCAGGCTCGTGCTTGCTTCTTTCAGCCCATGGGTGCCAACGCCTTGTACCTTAAGAACGCGGCGGCCCTCTTCCTCAGCGAAGCGGTGCTCTACTCCGAGCTTCGCCATGCAGGCAAGAGTCGATTGGCAATCAGCACCAGTGGAGTAGTTGTAGATGCTGGTTTCCCCTTCGGCAATGCCCGCCAGCATGGCATATCGATGGGAGATCGACTTGTCACCGGGGACGTTTACAACACCTTTAATCACCCGCGCGGGGGAGATGCGCTCATTCATGCAACCCCGTAATTGTAACGTCGCCAGCGGAAAGAAAGATTTCTGAAATGAACAATGCCCGGAATGCGGTCTTGTAACCGGGAGATCAACTTAAAAAATGGCAACAGTAAAAGTATTCGGCGCAGATTGGTGCTCCATGACTAAACGCACACTCTCGCACCTGAAAGAGCTGGGTGTGCCGTTTGATTACGTCGATATCGATAACGACGCGGAGGCACGCAAGTGGGTCGCATCCCAGAACAACGGCAAGGAGAAGAAGCCCACGCTAGACATAGGCGGAACAATATTGACCGAACCTAGCAATAGTGAACTCGATACCGTACTGAAGCAGCAAGGGATCCAGGGTTCTTAACCGGAAAAGGACACAGCAGCCCGCTATTTAGCTGCGAAATGCGAGCTTGTCTCCGGCGAACGCTCTATCCTCGCCACGTTCGCGGAGCAATCCGACGAGCGTTACCAGTGCTTGGGCCAAAATCATTAGTAGCCAGATGTTCATGCCCATCTAGAAAGCACGGACGAGGCCTTCGAAAAACTCTCAAGGCAGTTGTAAGTGCTTGAAAAGAGTAATGCGATTTTTCTTTGAATGGCAGACATTCCACTTTGGTACCCCCTAGTGTTCCACCTTGGCACTACCGTCTCAAACTGAAACGCTGGGAAAGAGTTGATGGTAACCCGGCTAAACTCGAGACGCTGAGTTGCTTCGCACTTCGATGACCCAAGCGCACTCCGACGATCATGCTGTCACCATCATGCCCTGGCTAGCCGTCCTAATTGGAATGGTTTTCGGACTCGGCTACCTCTTCCTGATGCCGCCGTTTCAGATACCGGACGAAGCATCACACTTCAACCGAGCAATTGGGGTCTCGTCAGGTTACTGCGTAGCACAGGAGAAGACTGCGATTCCGCGAGAGCTGTTCAACTTTGAGACTGCTTTCCCGGGCTTTCTTGAACGGCAGAAGGGCACCGGGCGCTGGGTCGCAGAAGATGATCTGATTCGTTGGCTGCACCACCAGCCTTCGAGCGATCCGGCGGCTCAGGTTTCAAATCCTAATTCGAGTTTGTACTCCTGCCTGCCTTATCTCCCGGGCGCGTTTTCCCTGGTCGTTTCGCGCTTCCTCCATTTGCCTCCACTGATGGTTTTATACGCGGGTCGGCTGGTAAATCTGGCTGCCTTTTTTGCTCTGATTTACGCATCCTTGCGTGTGCTGCCTGATTTCGGTCTGCACGTGCTTGCTCTCGCGATCATGCCGATGACTCTGCACCAGGCAGCATCATGGTCAGCCGACGCGCTGACGCTAGGTACTACTTTCTTCCTGCTCGCTTACATATTGAAGCTAAGCTTTGATCCCGCAATTGAAAAGGTCAGGGGACGCCAGATAGCCGTACTTTGCGCGGCGGTTGCCATGTGTTCGTTGATGAAATTCAACTTATGGCTCGTCCTCACCGTCGCTCTAATCCCGGCAGCGCGTCTGAAAAGACCCTGGAACCGCTGGCTGCTGGTGGGCGCAACCGTCGTGCTGGCGCTCCTTTGTGTAGCAGCGTGGCAGGCGGTGAACCAGACCAACGCGATCGCTTACCTGAACTTCAAAAAGGCGATAGGAATAGACATACCAGCCAACACTGAGTTCATC
>CALMAV010000403.1 GCA_937859895.1 uncultured Bryobacterales bacterium
GTGCAAGGCTGGCGTTGACTCGCGAATCTATTGTTGCGCCGGGCTTCTGGAGTGTATTCCGCCAAGCGCGTTGCACCTCGTTTTCCGGTGTTCCCTATACATATGAGATGTTGAGCCGTCGCATTAAGCTGAGTGATCTCCATCTTCCGACGCTCCGTACGCTTACGCAAGCCGGCGGCAAGCTGGTGGACAAGTTAGTAAGCGAGTTTCACGAGGAGATGGCGCAGCGCGACGGTCGGTTCTATGTGATGTATGGACAGACGGAAGCTACCGCGCGGATTGCTATTCTCCCCTGGAATCGTTTGCCGGAGAAGCTGGGCTCGGCAGGGCGAGCTATTCCGGGCGGCTCGATAACAATTGACACAGATGACGGAAGCGGCGCTCTGCAGGACAGCAGCGGCGAACTGGTTTATCGCGGCCCGAATGTGATGCTGGGGTACGCGACTTGTCGCGCCGATCTTGCGAAGGGCGATGAGATGGGCGGCGAACTGCGGACGGGTGATATTGCTTCTCTGGACGACGAAGGTTTCGTTCACATTAAAGGACGGTTGAAGCGCGATGCCAAGCTGTTCGGTATGCGTGTCAATCTGGACGAGGTTGAGGCACTGCTGAAGGGCCATGCGACCGCTGCTGTAATAGGGTCGGGCGAGAAGCTGGCAATTTTCTGTGAAGGCACAAGTGACCCCGAAGCGCTTCGCACACTCTTAGCGACAACATTGCGGGTGCATCCCACGGCGTTTCTGTTTCGGACAGTTGAGCAGTTGCCGCTAAATGCAAATGGCAAAGTGGATTACGCTTACTTGCAAGGGCTGCTATGAATTTTGACGAATTGCTGGCAGCGCCGCAGTACAGTCTGCCGCAGCCGGAAAAGGAGGGGGTTCTGCTTGGGCTGCTCAACGATCTCACTAGCTATCATCGGGAGCACTGCCCCGAGTATGACCGCCTAATTGATGTGCTGCGTCCTGGTTATGAGCGCGCCAACACAATGGCTGAGCTACCGTTCATTCCCGTTGGGTTGTTCAAGAGTCACCTGCTAAGCAGTGTTCCGAAAGAGAAGCGTTTCAAGACCCTGACCTCGAGCGGAACCACCGGGCAGCAGGTGAGCCAGATAGTTCTCGATCAGGAAACAGCGCGGCGCCAGACGACGGCTCTGAGCCGCATCATGACACACGTGCTTGGTCCCGAACGACTGCCCATGATCATGCTTGAGAGTGGTGCACTGATCAAGGATCGTACCCGTTTCAGCGCACGGGCGGCTGGTGTTCTTGGCATGGCAAACTTCGGTCGTAGTCACTTTTATGCCCTGGACGACAACATGCAGCTAGATGAAGCCGGGCTCCAGCAATTCCTTGAGAAGCATGGCAGCCAACCTTTCCTGATGTTCGGCTTTACCTTCATGGTGTGGCAGTACCTGTACCAGCGAATCAAGAACAGGCACTTCGACCTTTCGAATGGTGTCCTGATTCATAGCGGCGGGTGGAAGAAGCTGCAGGACCAGGCGGTGAGCAACGAAGAGTTTAAGCAGCGATTATTGGAGGCTTCGGGGCTGCGGCGCATCTACAACTTTTATGGCATGGTGGAGCAGGTGGGAAGCATCTACCTGGAAGGCGAGGATGGCTATCTGTACCCGCCGAACTTCAGCGATGTCATTATTCGTGACGTGAACACCTGGGGGGAGGTGGCGCCTGGTAAGCCCGGTCTGATTCAGGTAGTCAGTGTGTTGCCGCTGAGCTATCCGGGGCATTCCATTCTCACTGAAGATATTGGCGTTCAGCAGGAGAATGATCCGAGTCGGAGCGGGCGGCAGGGCAAAGCCTTTACCGTCACTGGACGCGTTCCGAAAGCTGAGTTGCGCGGCTGCAGTGACACTCACGAAGTAGCACGGTGATTGTTCAACAACTTACGCCTGTAGGCGAACCGATTAAGCTGGAGACGCTGCTTGATCGGCTCTCTCGACCGACGGAGACGTTACGGCCATTCTCGGACGAAGCCGTTGAGTTCTGCCACGCGCTGTCACGCCGAATCTTCGCTGATCCGGAAGCGAAACGTTATCCGGAGTTACAGTCCCTGGCATTCTGGATGCGGAAGTCTGAAGTGTTGCGCATGCGGGCCGAGTTTCAAAGTGCAGACCGTGCGCCGCTACGATTAACGCCGCGCGGGCTAGTGTTTCACGTCCCTCCGACCAACGTGGACACCATCTCCATTTATTCTTTGCTGCTTGCTTTGCTGACGGGAAACCGGAATATTGTGCGGTTATCCCCACGAGCCGCCGTGCAATCGCACATTTTGGTCCGGCTGCTGAACGCGGAGGCGCAGGAAGCCGGGCCTGCTTTGCGGTCGGGAACGTCGGTAATTAGTTATGGGCGAGATGACGCGATCACAGCGGCTATTTCACGGGCCTGTGACGTGCGGGTAATCTGGGGCGGAGACGCTACGGTAAACACGATTCGGGCGTTTCCGCTTTCGCCGCACGGGCGTGATATTTCGTTTCCTGATCGTTATTCCATGAGCGCGATTGAGACGTCGCGGTACTTGGAGGCAAGCGATGCCGTACGTAGGGATTTAGCTGCGCGCTTCTTCAATGATGTGTATTGGTTCGATCAGATGGCGTGTTCGTCGCCGCATCTGATCAGCTGGTTTGGAGAGGACGCGGGTGCCTCAATTACGGCAAGCCGTGACTTTTATCGACGTGTAGGCGCTTATGCTCAATCGCGAGGCGTGCAATCGGAGCCGGCTACACGCATTGCAAAATTTACTTTTGCGTGTCGAGCGATTTTAGATCGGCCGGTTATTCGCTATCGCAACTTCCACAATGAACTGACTGTTGTTGAAGTGGAAGGCCTGTCCGGACTCAGCCGTGAGCACAGCGGCGGAGGACTGCTCTACCACGTGTTTCTTCGTCGGCTGAACGAACTTGCGCCATTCATTGAGCGTCGTGACCAGACGTTGAGCCACTTTGGTTTCACTCTGCCGGAGCTCGATAGTTTTGTACAGGAGCTGAACGGGCGTGGAATTGATCGGATCGTACCGATCGGAGATGCACTTTCCTTTCGTCGGCATTGGGATGGCATGGATCTCTTTGCGGAGTTAACGCGTGCGGTGTATATCCACCCGGTGTAATTAGGTGGAAGATGGTTTGCAGGTACTAGGGACTAGCTAAACTTTTGGACAGGGTTGGCGTCGGTTACTGGCTTGAATTGCTGTATTAGTATGGCACAATTGGATGTATGAAAAAGACGTTGAACATTGATGACGAGCTTTTTGAGG
>CALMAV010000404.1:0-1857 GCA_937859895.1 uncultured Bryobacterales bacterium
GTCGATAAAGAACAAGTTGCCAAGATCGTCCAGACTCAGGTGAGTATGAGCATTCATAGCGGCCTGGGTTGCCGAACCACCATCTCCCGAGTATCCCTGCGCACTCGTACCAGCCACGGTTGAGATTACTCGGGCAGTAGCAGGCCCTGATACTTTGCGGATAACGTTGTTGCGCGCCTCGGTTATAAATAAATCTCCGTTGGTGTTTATTTGAACTCCATAGGGAAAGTTCAGCAGCGCATTCGTTGCAAGTTGCCCGTCGCCGGAGTATCCAGCCGAGCCCCCCTGCCCTGCTACTGTCCTGATGATTCCGTTTGACACTTGACGGACTACGTTGTTCAGAACATCCGCAACATATAGGTTGTTGCTCGTGTCGAGCGTAATGCCCACGGGTGCGTTCAACTGAGCGCTGGTAGCACCTCCGTTGTCTCCCGAAAAGCCTGCAGATCCGTTTCCAGCAACCGTCAAGATAATCCCGTTAGACGCGTTGATGAAACGAACCCGGGAATTCAAAGTGTCGGACACATAAACGTTGTTTGAAGAGTCAACGGCGAGAGCGCTCGGCGAGTTGAAGCTGGCGCCCGTTGCCGGTCCGTTGTCACCGCCGAATGCTGCAGCGCCAGTGCCGGCAATGGTTGTGATCGTATTCGAGGAAAGATTTATTCTTCGAACGCGCTGATTGTTAGTATCAGCAATCAAGAGGTTACCGGCACGGTCGAGAGCCAAGCCGGATGGTTGATTGAGTTCTGCCTGGGCAGCTGGCCCGCCATCGCCTGCGAAGCCCCGGGTTCCAGTACCCGCGAAGACTGTGATCTGGTTTGTTCGCCGATTCAGCAGATCGACTTGGTTATTCGCTGAATCGGTAATGAAGATTGTATTGGCATCCCGAGCGGCAAGGCCAAACAGGCTGGCTGTAGCAAGAGTCGGGTTTGCACGGTTAGCAACAGTTGAAATAAGTCCCTGAGAAAGACCAAGCCCAGGGGATAGAAGAGCGAGTGCCGTCGTAGCAGACAGGGCACGCAATAACTTGGGCATAAGTACCTCGCTTTTTGTGAAGCAACAATCGACACACCATAGGGCGTACCGACAGGATCAGTATAAAGCTTTCGTAGTATGCCGATGCAGCAGAGTAAGACGGTCGTTTATCGACGATGGAGAAAGCGCAGCAAAGTTCAATATGAAATAGGCCCGGGAATGTTGGAGCTAGATCAACAGCCTCACGCAGCATTGCAAGTGCGTTTTGAAGCTTTCGGGAGGGCGAGGAGAGCCCTTAGGGACTGTAGAGGAATCCTCGTTCTAATTTGACGTTTGTCTGCGCATCAAGAGAGACAGGGAGGCAAGTCCAAGACCGAAGAGCAGCAAAGTTGTCGGCTCAGGCACAGGGTTAGCGTCTGGCGCGGGCGGTGTTACCTGAAAGGAAGCCGAAAAAGTAACGCCCGACAAGGCCTGCCCGCTCTGAAGCAGATTGACAATCTGAGGGATATTGCCATTCAGCACTGTTTGGGTAGAGAAAAGGCTGGTAGCCGTCGAGACACCGGTGGCTGCGCTGCCGGTATAAGCAACTCCGTTAAGTTGGAGAGCCGCGATTACCGTATTGCTGGAAAGCTGAAACAAGCTGAAAGGCGACCCGGACGGAGTACAGGACGAACCTAGCGCTGTGCTGCTGCAGCCGCTTAGTGAGCCGACTCCAGGGGCAATGTAGGTGAGATCAAAATGAATCGGATTAGCCAGACCGCTGAAAACAATAAAGTCTGGGACAGAGGTCGCCCCCGTGACAGGACCATTGTTGAGGCTCAGCATAGTGCCGCCGGTGAGCCCTGCGAAATCTCCGGTTGACGCGGCGTCACTGGTGTTACG
>CALMAV010000404.1:1867-3138 GCA_937859895.1 uncultured Bryobacterales bacterium
CTGCAACTCGGCGATTGGTTTTTCGAAATCGAGAAAGGTGGGCATGAAGTTGATGCTGTTGCCTGACACCGTTGCATTTCCGGCAATGTTGGCGAGGCCGGTAACAGGCGTCGCACTGACCGGGACAGCAGTCAAAGTCGCAGACAGGGCGATAAGGCTAGCAAGGTATTTTCGGTTTAGTCTCATTACGTAATCAATAGAAACTCTGTTAATCCAACGATCAACCCGCTCACTTGAAGTAGACCTCGGATTCATTCAATCTGGCCGAGTTGAAAAGTTCTCCTCGGAATCCTGGCTGTCCACCTTCATCTTTTCTGGTGAACTATCCTTTAGTACTGACGTTCACATGACACTCTCAAAAAATTTGTGGATGACACCTGCAGCCTCGGGCATCCGGCAAGTCATCTGGCACAAAGCCGGGGCTCTCGGAGCCTTGGTGCTAGTCCTGATTGCAGCGCATCCCGGTTACTCTGCCGGGCCGATTGGAAGGCCGGTTCTTATCAGAGCTGCCCGAATGCTCGATGTTCAAGCTGGTCGTCTGATTGAGCCTGCCGAAATCCTGATTGAGGGAAATCGGATTATTGCCGCCGGACCGCACGTGAACCATCCGGCGGCTGCGCCCGTAATTGAATTGGGAAACAAGACGCTCATGCCCGGCCTAATTGATGCGCATGTGCATTTGTTTCTCCACCCGGGGGCTGAGGATTTGCAGACGGTGGAGGAGTCAGTGCCGGAGCGCGTGATCATAGCGACGGTAGCCGCCCGTGACGATTTGCTAGCCGGCTTCACCGCCGAGCGGGATATGGGAACGGAGGGAGCCGGATCGGCCGACACCGCCGTCAGGAATGCAATCGATAAAGGGCTTATCCCGGGACCCAGACTCCGCGTTTCAGGCAATGCAGTTGACATTCTCGGCGGCCATGAGGATGCGAACCGCTTTAACCCGGAGCAGCACGTATTGTCCAATGCAAGTCGCGCAAACAACGCTGCCGAACTGATCGCTGTTATGCGCGAACAGTACAAAGAAGGCGCTGATTTCACGAAGATCTACGAAACCGGGCGTGACCAGCTAATCGATGATGATTTCAAGACCCCGTTTCAATACTCGGAGGCCGATCTGAAAGTGGCGGTTAACGAAGCAGCACGAGTCGGCAAGATGGTAGCTGTCCATGCAACGGGCGAACCCGGGACCGGTTTTGCGGCCAGAGCAGGGGTAGTGTCCGTTGATCATGCCAACCAGCTCAGCGCCGAGACCATGGCGCTTATGAAAG
>CALMAV010000405.1:0-2398 GCA_937859895.1 uncultured Bryobacterales bacterium
GGCGGAAAATAAACAAACAGCGCGGCTCGATTCGCCTCAGTAATGTTACAGTTCCTGTGGGTTGCGACGCGCGGCTATCGTTTTCAACCCTGGAGATCGCCTTACTTGCGCTGGCGAATTGAGACCTACGCCGGCGTCCCGGCAGATTCTATCACCCGCGCCATCTTCTTTCGATTTGTTTGGCAGGAACGTAATTCTTTGTTCGACTATCTGCGTTGGGTGAGTCGTATGCAGCTAATTTGGTTTGGATGGCAGCACGAATAAGACGTTTCCACTCTGCCCTGTATCGATCAGCGACACGCCTTTCTACCGCGGAATTCCTACGCATTGATGCTTGGGCCCTTTGGTTTTATCTAGTCTGCTGCCTCGCGTTCCTGCTTGCCTCCCTTGCCGATCTGAATGGCTCCTCCATTTCCGCCTACAGCTCCATCTATGGCCATGGTGCGGAGCAAATCCCGCTCCTTGGACAGGCCCGTGCCATCCGAAGCGACGAGTATACCTACGCAACGCCGGCGATCCTCAATCAAAGCCTGCGTGTCAAGCGCTTTAGAACCTCGACTAGCAGCCTTGGGAACCACTCAGTCAGTCTCTTCAGTAACGTTCCCATTGCCCATGTAACTGCTTTATTTCGGCCACAGTTCTGGTCGTTCTTTTTTCTTCCAGTAGATTATGCCTTTGCTGTTTACTGGCAATTTAAGGCGCTGATCTTACTTACAGGAGTCTTCACCTGGCTACTCCTAATTACCCGGTCCACATTTTGGTCAGTAACTGGCAGTCTCTGGTTCTACTTCTCGCCTTCTACTCAGTGGTCTTACTCGTGGCCTAGCGGCCTTCCCGAAATGATAGGTTGCGTCTGTTTTGGTTGTGTCGCAGCCTGCTACCTAGTAATAGGAAAGAACAGGGTTGCTTTAGGCATTGCCGCCGTGGTCTTACCCATGTGCACTGTTAATGCGGCAATGTGTGCTTATCTTCCACACCTGCTGCCCATTGCCTATGTCGGCTTCCTCTCCTTTCTCGCCTGGTGCATAGGTTCTGCTTCGGTCATCCGTAGGCAGAGATCAAAGGCGCAACTAATCGCCGCGGTCGGTGCATTACTGCTGGTTGCAATTCCCGGTACGGTTCTTTTGCAGCAGGGTAGTTACGCCATGAAAGTTATCTCTGATACTACTTACCCTGGCCATCGAATTTTTCCTGGAGCGTCGGTCGTTCTCTCGAGCTACATGGCACACTTTCTCAACTGGTCAGAGTCAGAAGCTCATTTCGCTCCGAATCAGGGCAACATATGCGAAGGCGCTGGTTACTTTTGGGTAGCCCCGGCCGTTCTGGCCTGCCTTGGCCGTCTCACTCTTTCAAGAACGCAGAAAGCTTTCACTCTAGCTCTATTCGTAGTCTTTTTTGGCTTACTGAGTTGGAGTCTTCTACCTGTTCCGTCCTGGATAGTGAAGATACTGCTGCTGAACCGCACTGGAAGCTCTCGGTTGTTTCCCGCTTTGGGCCTTGCCAATGTTGCAATTGTTTGTCTTGCTGCAAGTTGCATACGTGCGAGATCGGCAAACGTCGACAACTCATTGGCGGACCTGGCTGGTAAAACCAGTGCGCTGTTCCTGCTGATGCTTATCGTGTTCGCTCTAGCGGACTGGACGTACGCGTGGTTCTTCACTCGTGCAGAAGTATTCGCGACTGCCGTGGTTGTCACTCTTACCGCGACCTTTCTGATGGAAGGCTATGGACATCTGCTTGCCGCATTCTTAGTCCTGCCGTCGATATATTTCTTTGCCGGCGTGAACCCAATCCAGCGTGGTCTTCCCACTATCACTTCCTCCCAAACGTATCGATTTTTACATAGCAATGGAGAGTATCTGGGCAAACGCTGGATCGTCTTCTCTGAAGGGCAGGCCGCGCCGGGCTTCTTAACAGCAATAGGTTGTGATGTATATACGGGAGAGCATTACCTTCCCGATGTGGACCATTTCCAATTATTTGCTTCTCGCCACCTGGACCCAACTCTCTACAACCGAGCAGGCTATACCCTGGCTGGTGCTATAGCTTTGAATAAGCTGACCTACCTTGACCCGGTGGCAGCTCCAATACAGGTAAACTGGCGAGTTAGTCCCGAAGATCCCATTCTCCGGCAGTTAGGGATCCGCTTTGCTGCGTTTGAAACAAAACCCCCTGCAGAGATGGTGCGCCAACTTACCCCTCTGCTTGACCATCCAATTGACAACTTCTGGCTCTATCGTCTTCCGAATTAGAAGACTCATTCTAAGATGCCATAGCTAGATGAGTTCAGCGGTAAGCATCTTTGCGGTTAAGGACGCGAAAAACGCGGATGGTCTGCTGGTCTAGATAGAAGCGAACGCGGAAGTCACCGGCGCGAAGGCGAAACTCAGGCGGGTGA
>CALMAV010000405.1:2408-5151 GCA_937859895.1 uncultured Bryobacterales bacterium
CGCCTGAGCCAGTTTGAACAAAACGTTCCAAAGCAGCCTTGACGCGACGCGCCGACGCTTTCTCAATCACCGCCATGTCGCTAATTGCTTCGTCACTCCACTAGATGTCTTTCACCAGAGCAGCTAATCTAGCCCTAACCTACGCATAGCATCAACATGGGGAGTACCTCTGCCACCATGGCCACTAAGCGAGCGCCTGGCATGTTCTACCGCCTCGTGCTCCTCCTCTGTTTCTTCTTCGTCCTCCCGAGGGGCGTCGCGCAAAGCAGCGCCGACCGGATCGAGCATAACTGCGAGCAGACCGTCGATAGCAGCTAATTGTGACGGCAGAAGCTGATCAATTAGGGAATGAACGTGCTGCCGGTTATCGATACTGTTCATATATTCCATCCCAGGACGCTTCAACACATATGACCATTCTCAGCGCCACTGTTCACGTATGTAAATAACTATTCGGTAGCATGCTTGTCAAGTTAGCTAGACCGGCTCAAGTTTCTTCTCTGCCAAGGCCTGCCAACCCGCAGCGCATTGATGCTGTACAGAAAGGGGAAGTTGAAAAAACTTCTGCCAAGTAACCGTGTCTCTTACCTCGGGCTTGCGCCAGTATTGCAGGGTTTCGCCCAATGTCAAACGGCTGAACTCCTCCGCTGATTCTTGCGAGACTCCTGAGCGAAATCCATTCTCCAATTCAGAAGAGAGCCACGAAAGCGCGTAAATCGGGTTGAAGTTCGCTGATACGCGGATGTCTTTCACCTCAAAGTTTTTGAGCCAATGTCTCAGCCCAAACTCTGTGCAGTTATAGAAGTGGTAAGGCGCTTCGTGCTGTGGCTGCAGGAACGCCGTTCGCAACAGCAGGCGACCCCCAGGCTTCAGAATACGCAAAATTTCATTCATTGCAGCTTCCGGTTCCCGATAGTGTTCGAAGGCGTTCATACAGATAACCGCGTCGAACACTGACGCTTTGAACGGTAGCTCGTGCACATCGCCAACCAACGTGGTGTTTCTAAAGATCGCGTATTCCAGTTCAACAACGTTCGGTGGACGGTCGGCACTGCCACCGGCACTTAGATTCAGGACCAGACCGGAACTGCATTCCTGGATCAGATCGACCGCCTCTTGGGGGAGGGTATTGCTGAGATGCGCTTCTGGATGAACCGCGACCTGTGCACCCTCTCCGGTAAACACTGGACGGCCCAGTACGACCGGCCACTGCTGCCCTGTAACGCTGCTCGCAAGGGTGTTCGCATCTAACTGGACTAAGTCTTCCTTTGTTTTCGGACACTCTAAAATTGGAAGCAAGCGGTCCAAGTTACTCCTTTCTGTAAGCCGATTCACCATCAGCTTTTCGGGCGTAACTCCGTGCCCTGTAAAGGACTGGGTTGGTAGCTCTAATGCCAGCCAGGGATGGCGAGTCTTTAGGTCGCGCAACACTAAGGGTTTGTTTGCTGGAAGCTCAGTAATTGTGCGGAGCATCGACTTATCGTGCACTCTGTACTGCGCAATCACTTCCGGAACTCTTGTCCCGTAAAAGCCTTTTTCGACTAACTTACACCAGAAATCATAGTCTTCCCAGCCAACGGGCTCCAGGGGACTGTATCCACCTGCCTGAATCCAGCATGCCTTTCGAACCATCGCCATCGCGTCTATGTAATTGCCGGCTCGTAAGATGGCCGGATCGAACTCCAGCAGTCCCAACGTCCCGGTAACATCTCCGAACATTTCGGTTGTGGGATAGGCAAACGCAGCACCGGTGTTGTCTAGAGCTTCGATGCAAGCCTCCACGCAACGCGGGAGTAGTCGGTTATCAGGATCCAGCGGCAGAAATAGCTCACTGTCGCTGAAGGCGACTGCGGCATTTCTGCTGCGGCCCAGTTTGGAATTAACCTTGTTGCGAAGTAAGGCAACGTAATTAAAGTAAACAAAGTTTTCTCGAAGCCAATTCTCAGCAACCGCAGCCGAGCTATCGGTGGAACAATCATCAACGACAATGAGATCGATCTGTTTGTAAGTCTGAGCCTTTACCGATTCAAGTGCTTCGATACTCAATTGTTCATAGTTAAACAATGGAATAACAACCGACACGCGACTAGGGTCAGCACGAACCGACTCGTAGAGGATGTCGGATGCGGGCACGGTGGCCGTAGGCAGCTTGTCTGAAGCCGACTTAGTATTCAGAGCAAAGACTGCTGAGCTTAGGCTCGGTACAGAGGTCAGGGAGTAGATCACCTGCTGCACGAGTTGACTACGGCGCTCCGGTCCGTACAACCACAAACATTCGGTGTAAGCTTTCTCCGCCAAATTTCTGCGGAGCACGGGATCGGCCACAAGAGCCGATAGATGCTGATACCACTCGTCACTGGACGAAGCGAGAAAGCCATTCTCTCCGCTGTGGACGGCAGCCGCATACGGTGCTGTGGGTGAAGCAATAGTTGGCACTATAGCCAGCGCAGCTTCGAAGAACTTGAGTTCGCTCTTGGCCTCGCAAAAACGATTCCCAACCTCGAGCGGAGCAATGTTGATATCAAAGCGTGCATACTCGCTCCCTAGCTCAGACACTGGCACCTTATCGCGCCACTCGATTTGTGAAAGGAGCGGTTCCAACTGTGGAAACTCGCTCACCTCGATAGCGTTTCGGAACAACACCAGGCGGACTTGTGGGTTTTCAGACAGGACGCGGGCCAGACTGTCTGCTGCAACAGCGAGATCGCGCTGGTGAGTCATCGAACCCGCAGCGTAACCAATC
>CALMAV010000406.1:0-1073 GCA_937859895.1 uncultured Bryobacterales bacterium
ATCATTTTCTGAACCTCACTTTATGGATTGTGTTTCGCGCAAATTGTTGTCTCCGTGGTGGGCAGGTAAAAATACGTGCATCACCCGCACATGGTGATCGCGCTTACTGTTCAGTATGTCTGTGTAACACCCTGACGGCCGGTCATGCATCGAGAAACGTTTGCTCACTGTCAGCGGTTGCTTGCTTTTCCATCTCCTCGGCATGGTGAATGCAATACGGAGTCTCAGGGATAGCTCGAAGCCGTGCTTCTTCAATTGGCTCATCATCTACTATGCAATTGCCATAGCTGCCTTCATCCAGCCGCTGCAGCGCTGAGCGAACGTCCTCTAACGCCTTGAACTCGCGCGTACTCAGCGAAAGGGCAGCCGTTTTCGCCTCGAGCGTGTTAACTTGATCAATTTCGTCTTGGACATCGTCGCCACCCGATTGCAACGAGTTTTCCCCATGCTGCCGCAGTAATGTTTCAAGTTCTTCCTGCCGTGCCAGCAGCCGCTGGCGAATCTCTTCCTGATTACTCATCATCAGCGAGTATAAGGCTCCCGCAGCCAAACGGCTCCAGTTCCGTCCGTAGCCAACGAGTAAGACCGCTCATTCTTGCCAAAGAATTAGCCCGCGAGAAGTGCGGGAGTTGCAGAATGATCAGCGGCCGACCGCCAATCCACGCGCGACATTTGGACCATTGATAGCTGCCTCCTGGACCTTGCACGTCACTTTGCTCGACGGGACTATCCAGCAGCCGCATAGATTTCATCAGTTGGAGGGCCGCTTTCCCTGCTACTAGCAGCAGTTCTGCCCGGTGATCCTCCACCAGCGTCCGCGCAAGCTCTTGCGCATATTCAAACACTCGTCCCTTGGCCGCGCGGTTCAGCCTCTCCAGTTCGGCCATGTTCCGGGTGGGCCACGGTACCAGAAACGCACTGGTGACAGCACTGTTGATCCATTGGTACAAACCTGGGTCACTCGCGAAGAATTTCTGGCAGTTGTGCAGGTAAACGTATTGCCGAAGCAATTCCGGTGGATTGAGAAATGGAATATTCCAGGGCCCGGTTGAGGACAGGTCGGATGGAGTCTC
>CALMAV010000406.1:1083-3367 GCA_937859895.1 uncultured Bryobacterales bacterium
AGCTGGGATTTAAGCTGAAATAGACCACGGGCGACTCGCCATAGTGCCGACCCAAGAGTAGGCACGGGCCTAATACCTTGAGTTCGTCATTGAATTCGCTCCGTAGGGCCGCATCGTACCTGGCCAGAAGCTGCAGAATGGCATGCCGCCTACAATCGTCCGTCACTCTTCAAGGTACCCGCACAAAATGAGACCTTGAAGGTTTCCAACGCGTGTGGCTTGGCTGCGGCGGCTATGGTTTCGCTGACGGGCGGGTCATCTCGAAGTCATCCCGGGACAGTTTGGAAGGTGGAAGGGGCGTAATTACAGCTGGCTCATCCATTTGGGGCGGCGGAGCAGGTGTCTCTTTTTCGGATTCACGGGCCTGCTGTCCCGCGCCATACTTATTTGCCTGATGGATATTTACGCTTTCGTCTACTTCGCAGAGTTCGAATCCGACAAAGTACTGCCCATTGGTCTTCGTGCAGTGGCGAACAATCCCGAAGTGAGTGCTAAATCCAATTTGAATAGCGGCCAGAGAGCCCGAAGTCATAGCAACTGGTAGGCGAAATCCGAAGCCGGTCAAGGATTTATCTTGCAGCATCCCCCACTCGGTCCTGGGAATGCCGCCCGATTGCCAGCTGACTTTGATTCGAGCCAAACACTCCCGCCGCTTGGCTCTGGGCTTCTCCATAGAAGATAAGTCAGGCGATGCAGGCGAAAATCTTGTTTTTTAGCGAGTTGTGCTGCTAATGCTAAATAATGAAGGGCGGAGTGCTTAGCATTGGCAGGTGCTAACAACGAAAGATCGTACTGTAGCTTTCAATGCAACCCTCGCATCCTCGGCTACCAAGCAGAGATCCCGGAGACATTTTTCAGCCCACCGAATCCCAAGTTTTGGTTCGCTCATGAAATTGAAAGAACATCGCGTGCTCCTCGGAATTCCGCTGAGTATCATGCTTGCTGGCATCGGGGCTTGCCAGAACCGGCCATTAAGCAATTGGGATGGGGAAAGCCTGACCGAAATGGAGTTCTTAGTTGGAAAACCCCTGACAGCGTCTGAGCGGTCGGTGGTGCTGGCCGAAGCTCGGGATCAGCTACATAAGGCAGGTCCGGCGTTGGCCGCCAAATTTGAGAAGCAGAACGCTCAGTTTGTAGCCAGTCTGGCCAAGATGTCCGAACTGCAGAAAGCGCAGGTGCGTGAGCGGGTTTTGCAGTACATCGTATACGGTACAAACCGGCAATATGATTCGCATCGTTCTGACGCTATTATCCTGGCACACCACCCCATTCTGGCGCGAGCCGATGCAAGCAAAACGGTGCTGACGACGGATGCCGTTCAAGGAATTCTCAGCCAGGTTGACCAGATGGCAATCTACCAAGGCCGGCAGCCCTTGTCAGGCAACACAAAGGCGCAATTTGCGGCGACGCTTCCGGCCAGTTTCCAGTCGGCCGGAGCGTTAGACCAACAAAAGATGGCGCAAGGAGCCTCGCGTGCCTTGCAGTTGCGGACAGCGCTGGCCAGCTTTTCAAAGAGTTCGCGAGCCAGCTATCAGGAAACAGCAGGCAGCGGAACGGCAACTCCCCAGATGCTTCAGATAGCTGCGTCGAAAACGCTGGACCAAGTGGCAGCGAATCGGCCTGGAAGCATGGATGCCTTGCTGAAGGATCATCAGGGTGTCATGAATCTAGAGATGTACTACGGTACGTCTTACCTGATTCCTCATCAATAGATTGCGAGCTCGGCTAGACTTGGGTGCAGTCACCCGGCTTCAGACCGGGTACATCGCTCCAGGAACCACGCCGTTTGGCCCTGGGCTTCTCCATAGAAGATCAGTTGACTAGTAAGAGGAAAAATCTTCTACTTTTGTGATGCTCGAGCACAGACAGCATGTCTGCAAGGTAAGAACAGGCTCCGTCCGAACTACTGTAGATCGATCAGAAATCTGATTTCAAACTCCTTGAATCAGCGCGCGCTTGACGATTTTGCAGTTTACTCACGCGTTTCGCAATTTCTACACAGAACAGTATGGTGAACGTGTACATCATGCCGATCCAAAAGTTGTCAGGATAGGGTATTGTCACTGCAGCAACAGCACCGCCAATGGCAAGCGGAATCGCTATCAGCATTAAGATCCACTTCGATAGATTGAACATGAATTGCTGGTATCGTTTGGGCATTGCTTAAGCTCCTCATCCTCTAACGGGCCAGAGGCAGCCAGCACCACGGCGACGGTGGTGGCCGATCTGAGCCTGGACAAAGAAGTTCTGAAAGCGGTGATCTCAAAAAACGGCTGGGGCTCGC
>CALMAV010000407.1:0-1527 GCA_937859895.1 uncultured Bryobacterales bacterium
ACCTTGGCGCGATTGCCCAGGGTCGAAGCGGTTCCGGGTACACCGCAAACGAGCGCTAGGGTCTTCTTGCCCGAGTGTCGCCCTATTCGCTCGTAACTTATGCATGCCCTTTATACCGGGATGCTGACTCGAAGCAGGAGCTGCCGGAAGATCCGGACCAGCTACTTGAGGCGAGCTTGTTCAAACCCACACCACTGCATGAAACTTACCTGCCGATCCCAGGAGCAATCGGATACAGCAGTTCGCCTACGATTGCTCTATGCTTGGCTGCGCCTTCCAATCCTGGCTTAAGTAACGTCGTATAAGCCTATCTCTTCCCGGACGGATAGTGCTTCACAGGCCCTGCTAGCGACCGCTATACTCTCGCCATGGACGACCGGTACGCACGATTGCTGCAGTTCATCACCGCGAGTAAGGCAAAGGGTGCGTCAGACGAATCACTGACCGCGCTGCTGGTGCGCCGGGGTTGGCCGGCTCAAGATATCTACACGGCCCTTGGCGAATACTGGGCTTACGTGACAGGCGTGGCCGTGCCGGAGCGCTCCGGTTCGAACAGTGAATCTTCGCGCGAAGCATTTCTGTATTTGCTTGCCTTCTCCACGCTTTGTAGTTGGGCTACCGCTCTCGGCTCAGCCATGTTTACGTTTATTGAACACTGGTTTCCGGATCCCGTTACTTCGAACAGCTATAGCGAAGTCTGGCAGCGCAATTCAGTGACGTGGCAAATGGCAACGCTCGCCGTCTCTTTTCCTATCTTCCTACTGGTTATGCGGGCCATAGTCCGCGAGAATGCGGCACATCCTGAACGGCTCCAATCGGGCGTGCGCAAATGGCTCACCTACATTGCGCTACTAGGAACTGCCGCTACCATGATCGGCGATTTGATTTGGTTTCTGGACGCGCTGCTCTCCGGCGGGCTTACCGTTCGTTTTTTCTTGAAGAGCGCCGTTGTAATGATCATTTCTGGCGCTATTTTCTGGTACTACTTTCACTCGCTGCGCTCACGTAAGCGCGAAGAACAGACTGAAGGGAGAGGGTATCATCGCTGGTTCGCCATTGCATCTACGGCTGCCGTCATTGCAACATTCCTGCTTGGCTTCAACGTCACCGGTACGCCGCCGGTGATTCGGGAGCGCCAAGCCGACGAGCGGCGAATCCAGGATCTACGCCATTTGGGATTTGCACTTGCGGCGCGTAATCGTGAACAGAGCAACCAAGGAACAACGCCCACGACGTTGCCCTCAAGTCTTACCCAGCTAGTAAGCGAGGGCAAGATTTCGGAGAGGCAAACACGAGATCCCATTACCCTGCAACCATACGTGTTCCTTCCGAATGGAGGAACGCGGTACCAACTGTGCGCTAACTTCAACCAGATTCAAGTGTCCGATGTGTCAATTGATAACTCTACGTTCTGGAACCACGGAATTGGACGAAAATGCTACTCACTAAATGCTAAAGAGCCCACAGAATACTAACGCTACCCTAGCTGTCCGACTACGCCAAGCTGCTTCAGCATCCCGAGTTCAT
>CALMAV010000407.1:1537-4710 GCA_937859895.1 uncultured Bryobacterales bacterium
GAGCTACCCCAGCGCTCAACAAGTCTGCCGCTCTCGAACTTTGCAATCTGCATTCCGCGGATCTTCATCTTCTTGCCTGTTGGCGGAATGCCCATCAGGCTTCCCTGATGTGTCCCAGTGGCGGTATAAGCAATGGAGACGTTATCTTCATCCACCACCATGTGATCGATCGAGATAGCAAGATCTGGGAAAGCGGTTCTAAAGCCGGTGAAGAATTTGACAAAGCCTTCAGGACCACTGCCCTGATCAGGTGCTGGATCATGATCCACAACGTTCGGCGCCATTACCTTAAAAAATTCTTGCAGGTTGCCGGAATTAACTGCCTCGCCCATTGCCTTCATGGCTTCTAGATTCTGTTCTTTGCTCATGTCGCCATTCGATGACCGGCTCCTCATGCAAGCTTCAGGGATTGATACGCTTCTGGAGACTAAGTCAGCCCTATTCTCATCCAATTGCAAATGAGCAGCCCGGCAACTCCGTCCTTTCGTCTCAGTGTTCTAGATCAAGCTCCTATTGCCGAAGGATCCACGGCAGGGCACGCGCTGCGGAACTCCATCGAACTCGCCAGGTTGGCTGACAGGCTTGGTTACGAACGCTACTGGCTGGCCGAACATCACGGTACACCTGCTTTGGCGTGCGCGTGCCCGGAAGTTCTCATCGGTCCGATCGCACAAGTAACCGAGCGCATTCGGATAGGAAGCGGCGGCGTCATGCTGCCCCATTACAGCCCGCTCAAAGTTGCCGAGAGCTTCAGCATGCTGAGCGGCATGTACCCGAACCGCATTGACCTGGGCATCGGGCGGGCAGCCGGTACCAGCCCCGCCATTGCATTCGCCTTACAGCGCGACCGACGGCAGCGCTCTCCCGATGATTTCCACGAACAGCTGGACGAGCTGCTTAATTACTTTTCTGACCCTGGTATTGCGGGCGGTCCGTTTCCACAAATCGCAAAGTCGCTGCCGGCCTTTACCAGCCCGCAACCCTTTCTGTTGGGCTCGTCCCTGCAGAGTGCAGTCTGGGCAGCCGAGATGGGACTCCCCTATGTTTTTGCTGATTTCATTAATGCAGATGGAGCTCACATTGTGGACTACTATCGACAGTACTTCCGCCCATCACGTTGGCTGCAAGCGCCGCACGTACTCCTTGCGTGCTGGGTTATCTGTGCCGAAACCTCGGAGGAAGCATTAGAGCTTTCCAGTAGCGGTCGCATGCTGATGACGCTGCTCTATCAAGGGCGACTGGTACCGGTTCCCAGCGTCCGGAACGCTCTGCGGTTTCTAGCCGAGCAGGGACTCTCGCCTTCGACTCTGCCCCCGGGCCGCAGATTGATCTCAGGGAATCCAGCTCAAGTGAAAGCTGCTTTGCAGTCTCTTGCCCAAGAGTACGGTGGCCCACAGGAGATTGCTGCTGTCAATATTCTTTATGATCACAGAGCCCGAATGAGGTCGTATGAGCTTCTGGCAGAGACCTTTGGTCTAGCTGCGAAGCGCCAACCGCAGATGGAAGCGGCCATAGCGTGAGGAGAAGGCTTAAATCAACCACTGGTGTTGGAACTGCACCGTGCTCTATTGTTCGTCCGACTCCGGTACTTGCAGAAAAGCCTTCATTACGGCGCACTTAAGTTTGGCAATACAGATGCTTCCTTCAAAGTAGCCGAAATGGAACTCGGCTTTTGAGGAGAAAACAATGAAAACAAGATTGCTCGCTTTACTGTTGCTTGCTGGAACCTCTATGTTTGCCGGACCACGTGTCTTTTTTGGATTCGGTTTTGGTGGAGGTGGCTATCGTTACTACGCACCTCCGCCGCCCCCACCTGTGGCCTACTATGCGGCTCCAGTTGCGCCTGGCCCTGGATATGGTTGGGTAGATGGCTACTACTATCCGGTGGGCCCACGCTGGGGCTGGCGGCCAGGGTACTGGGCGGCTCGCCCGTTTGCTGGTGCATTCTGGGTCGCTCCACGCTACTATGGCGGCCGCTACTACAACGGCTATTGGCGTCGATAATCGGCTGGTCGCCTCGTAGGGAGTCTTTGCAACAGCGCCTGCATAGCGCCTCCGCGATGGCTGATGCCCAGCTTCTCTTCCTGGGTCAACTCTGCGAATGAGCGCTGCAGTGGTGGGTAGTAAAAGAGGGGATCGTAGCCGAATCCGCCCTTGCCTCTGGGCGAAACGAGTATCTCCCCCTCCACCTTGCCGTGTGCAGTCTGGAGCACCACTCCAGACTGCGCCAAGGCCACAACACAGATGTATCGGGCGGTGCGCACTGCGGCATTGCTCAACGTGCTCAGGAGAAGATTGTTGTTATCTTCGTCGCTTGCGCCCGGCCCGGCATAGCGCGCTGACAGGACTCCAGGTGCCCCGTATAGCGCGTCTACCTCAATCCCGGAGTCGTCGCAAAGCACGGCTACGTCTGTGAATCCTGAGTAATACTTTGCTTTTAAAGCAGCATTCTCTTCGAAGGTTGTGCCAGTTTCTTCCGGCGGCACAATCGCAGCAAGTCCTGGCATAATCCTCAGATCAAACGCGCTACCTTCGCTTTTCTTAACCGCAGCTAGTAAGCCCTGAAGCTTGCCGACATTTGTGGTGCAAGCGTAAACCAGCATCAGACGCGTGCCGCTAGTGTTTGCTTCTGCAACTCGGAAAGTTGTCGTATACCGCTTCGACCCAGTGTTACTAGTTTGGCTAGCTGATCATCGTCGAAAGGCTCGCGTTCAGACGTCGCTTGCAGTTCAATGAACTTGCCTGTGCCGGTCATCACTACGTTCATATCCACGTCGGCACGGGAATCTTCCTCGTAAGCCAGATCAAGCATCGCTTCTCCGCCCACAATTCCTACGGAGGTCGCCGCTACCGAATCAAGCAAAGGCGATTTAGCAACTACCTTGTATTTGACCAGAGTCTCCAAAGCAATCGCGAGCGCTACATAAGCACCAGTAATGGCAGCAGTACGCGTACCGCCATCGGCTTGCAACACATCGCAATCCACAATGATGCTGCGTTCTCCAAGCAGCTTCAGATCCACTACTGCCCGTAGTGATCGCCCAATTAGCCGTTGTATCTCATGTGTTCGGCCTGACTGCCTGCCCTTCGAAACCTCACGCTGTGTTCGCGTGGAAGTCGCACGAGGCAGCATTGCATACTCGGCCGTTACCCAGCCTTTGCCCGTGTTGCGC
>CALMAV010000408.1 GCA_937859895.1 uncultured Bryobacterales bacterium
TTTGTAAGGACCAAAAGCATGGGTTGGAGCAGGAATCTCGACCAGGAACGGCGCGGCAGGATCATCCATCGAGACAATCTCATGCTCGTAGTCCGACGGTCCAAACCCAAGCAGCGCACGGATCGCCTCTGAGACGCCGCCGGCTGCCGGATTGATCGTGCCGACGATGTGCAGGATGCGCATGCTCAGACAGCAATCTTTCCGGTGACTTCGGCAAGGGCTCGCCGCAGCCCCCGGACATCTTCTTCGAAGCTCCAGCTCTGAATACGCTCAAGAGCGCGTTGGCCCATCGCGGCAGCCGTTTCAGGTGTGGCAAGCACGCGGTGTAACGCGTCCGTAAGGGCCGCAACGTCGCGAGCAGGAAAGATTGCCCCTTCAACGCCATCGGTGATGAGGTCCGGTTGGCAGCCGACATCGTCCGAGACAATCACGGCCCGGCCCGCATTCATCACCTCGTTGACAATCAGGCCCCACGGCTCATGCTGTGACGGCAGGACGAAGACGCTGGCGATGTCGAAGAAGCGCGGCAGCTCGGATTGGTTGCGAAACCCGCAGAAGCGGACACTCTTGAGGCCGGTGGCGGCAACACGGGCCTCAAGTTCAGCGCGAGCCTCACCATCGCCCACGATGATGAGGGAAGGGAACGGCTCAGCTCCAGGTGCAGGAGCAAGATGCAGATACGCTTCGAGCAAATCGCCGCAGTGTTTGCGGTGCTGGAGCTTGGACGCAAAGAGGATGACTGGACGCCGCGGATCGAGGTCCAGATCGGCAAGCAGAGCCGCGCGGCCAGACCGGGCCGCGAACGCGCGTTGCTGGAAATAGCTGTTATCGACCGCGTACGGCATCAGGAACTGAGGAAAATCTTCCCCGAAGTAGTGGCTCCAGTAGGCAGCATTGAGAGAGCCGATCGGCAGGGTGGCATCCACAAGATGCTTAAGCATATCTAAAAACAGACCTTTGATAGCGAGCTTCATCCCGCTGCGATCGCGGTCGCGTAGCCACGATTCAGCCCGCAGGAGTACAGGAATACCAAGGGCATTGGCGGCAATGATGCCATGCATGGCGTTGATCGTCGCGTAGCCATGGACCCACAGGGCATCGAACGGCTGCGCATCGTTTCGTCCCCGCAGCCGACTAAAGATGCCATGGTTCAAAGGGCTGGCCACGCCCACGCCGGTCGTCTGGCGGAGTTGCGGCAGAAACTCGTGGTGATAGCCATCGAGCAGGGGAACGTCCCACTTGACGCCAACTCCAAACCCTTCGTCCTTATAGCCGCGGACCGAGAAGTCAGAACCAAAGAAAACGGTCAAGTCAATATCCGCCTCCTGCGCAATACGCCGAAGCAGCGGAGCCTGGTACTGAATTGGGTGGCTGACCAGATACGCAAGGCGCACTCTGCCGCCGCTCGGTATTTCAGACGACAAAGGCGGCATTGGTGAGCTAAAACCTGTTCTGGAAGGCGACCAGCAGCAGCGAGGCGAGGTTCGAAGCTGCTCCAAAGCCGCCGTTAACCAGTGAAGCTTTCAACTGGCTCGTAGGCAGAAAGAGAATGTCGTCAGCCTGCAGCACCGGGTCGGGAGCTTTGCCGCGCATTACC
>CALMAV010000409.1 GCA_937859895.1 uncultured Bryobacterales bacterium
CAGCTATTTTGTTCTGCGGTGGAGAATCAACAAGCTGCTCTCTAGTACCTAACGCAAGCGGTCCTGCAACTCAGGCTGATCCGAAGAGGTCTGCACCAGCTGACGAACTCCTTCCAGTTCTCTTTTTAACCGCGCACTTCGGCGCGCGAGGCTGACAACGTAACCCAGGACAACAAGCCAGGCTACGAGAAAGCCATAAAACATAAATGTAAAATTTCGTTGATCCATTGTGATGACCTTAAGCAGTAGCGTTCGCGAAACGGCGGAGTGAGTCGATCTCGCGAGCGGTGGTTTCCTGACGGGTGCGGATGAGAACCAGCGAGGTAGCAATCAAGAGCAATGCAAAAAAGTTGATGTAGAGCATACGCTCCATGTTCGGATCCATATTGCCGCCACCAGTGCGGATGCTGAGAACCGGGCCAGGGTGTTGCGTACGGAACCACTCGATAGACTTCCAGACAATAACCACGTCGAAGCAGCCGAAGATGCAGAGAGCCGAAGATAAACGAGCACGCTGAGTCGGCTCATCGATTGCGCGGCGCAGCATCAAATAGCCGCTGAAGATCAGCACGCAAACCAGCGCAGAAGTAAGGCGGTAATCCCAGGTCCACCAAATGCCCCAAATAATTCGGCCCCAGATACTGCCAGTGATGATGTTGATGACTGAAAAAACCAAAGCGACCTCAATGACAGACGCCGATAGCGAATCCCACTTCAAATCTTTCGAACTAAGGTAGAGCAGGCTGAAGATGAGCGCTATGAAGTAGCCAGTCATTCCCACAATGGCCGCTGGAACATGAAAGAACATGATTCGGTAAATTGGGCCTTGTGCGGCTTCGTCGGGCAGCACAAGAAAGATGTTGTACAGCGTGTAAGTCAAGACAAGAGCCGCTGCTACCGAGAGGCCAATAGAGATCTTTTCGCGCATTTCAGTTTCGCTTCCTATCTTATTGGAACAAAGCTAGTTTGGAACAGAGCTTAGTTGACCAGAATGGTTTCCGCCAGGGCGATAGTAAGCGCGGTGAAGACCACATCGAAAACGAGAAGCACCTTCATCCACAGCCAGAGGTCACCGGTCAAAGGCAGATTGAGTAGAGCCGCGTTGGTGAGTTCTATTGCTGCAATCAGCAAGGGAATCAGCAACGGATAAACGATCACAGGAAGCATCAGTTCGCGCAAGCGCAGGTTCACTGTAAGAGCGCCGAAAATTGCACCAACAACTGAGACGCCCCAGGTCGCAAGCAGGAAGATGCCAGTCAGTTCCGCTGGCCGCCGCCACCAGTTAACGTTAAAGAAAACGCCGAAGATGGCAAGCGATATCACTTCGATAAACAGAAGTAGGGCAAAGTTTGCCAGCGCCTTGCCCAGGGCCAGCCCGGATGCAGAAAGTGGCGAGGCTAGCAGTGCATCAAGACACTCGTTCGGAAGTTCCCGCGCAAAGCCGCGGTTAAAGACAAGCGCCCCGGCAAAGACAAAAACCAGCCACAGCAGGCCCCCAGAGATCTCGTGAGTCACCTCTGGGGATGGATCAAAAGCGAAGGAGAACAGCAGCAGAATGGAGATGGCGAAAGCACCGGCGGCATTCAGCGATTCCTTAGTGCGAAGTTCAACAGCGAGATCTTTGCGGGCGATAAACACGGTTTGACGAAGCAGCCGCATCAGGCAGCGGAACTCGTGGTGTACAAGCGATAAAGAAGGCCGGGATCGTCGAGCATCGCTTCGGTGCGGGGACCCGTGTGGCGAAGACGGCCATTCTCAAGCAATGCAACGTCGGTTGCAATGGCAAGAGCTTCCCGAAGCTGATGAGTAGAGAGCAGAATGGTTGCTCCAGCCGTGCGCGCTTCCAGTAACAACTCGCTCAGCATGCCAATGGCGCGGTCGTCTAGCGACGTAAAGGGCTCGTCGAGCAGCAGCAGACGGGGCTGGTGAAGAAAGGTGCGGGCAAGAGCCAGACGCTGGCGCATTCCGCGAGAGAACTGCCGAACCGGTAGGGCAGCAATGCGAGTAAGACCGACGCGCTCGAGCCATGTAGAGACCTGGGACTGCGGCGTGCCTGAGACACGAGCGAAGAACGCCAGATTCTCTTGTGCCGAAAGATCCTCATAGACCCCAATGCCGTGACCAAGAAAGCCAAGCTGCGAACGTGCCGCGTCACTGCGGGCCGGGCTGCCGAAAAGCTCAACACTGCCGCGCTGAAACGGTGCGAGTCCGGCAAGGATCCGCAGAAGTGTAGTCTTACCGGCTCCGTTACGCCCTAACAGTGCAAGGCAGGAACCCGGCTCCACCGTCAAAGACACATCGCGCAAAGCAGGGTAGTCGCCGTAAAACTTCCAGAGATCCGCGATGGTAACGCCGCTAATTCCCATAGGGCGAGCGGACAGGCGAAGTACGAAAAAGGTAAACCAGACCAATAC
>CALMAV010000410.1 GCA_937859895.1 uncultured Bryobacterales bacterium
GACATCTACACTATTCTTGGCAGGCCGGAGTGCGGTACGGGCCCGGAATGGCTGGCGAATATCAGGGATCGCGCCCAGATCGGGTAAGTTCAGCTGCACGGACAACTCGCCCGGCTCTCGCACACTACGATTGGCCTGCTCGCGGAAGAATACAAAGCCGATACCGACAAACAAGCCACCAGCAAAACCAATGGCCGAGTTAAACGGCAGTTTGGGCTTGTAGGGGAGCACCGGACGCCGTGCCGGATCGACCACCAGCACGTTACTGGCACGCATTGCCGAAGCAACGCCGGCTTCCTTTACCCGCTGCAGAAGAATTTCGTAGAGGGCCCGACTGGTATCCACCTCATGCTTAAGCATGTTGTACTCCACCGTCTTATGGGAAGCATTGGCCACCCGCTTCATCTCGTTGGCACAAGCTGCCTGCAGCAGGTCGACGTGGCGCTGTGACGCTTCATACTCATTACGGATTCGTGTCAGAAGATTGGTTCGTGACTTATCGAGCGCGCTCTTCATCTCTTCGATCTGCTCTTCTACCTGTTGAACGCGGTAGTGCGCCGGGGTCAGGCTCGACTTCAACTCCGCCAGCTGGCGCCGCAGGTCCGTCAGCTTCATACTGTACTCGCGAATAGTCGGGTCGTCCAGAATCTCCGGAAGAGACTCAGCGCTGACTTGTCCGGCCAGCTCCAACTTCGATTGCCGGCTCAGTTGTTCAGCTTGCGCCTTAGACAATTCGTCTTCGAGCGTACGGAGTTTCGCATCTTCGATACTGTCCTTGCCCGAATCAATGACCAGCCCCGAGCCGCGCGCCATGCCCTGCAACTGCGCATCGGACTTCTCCAGCTTGCCGCGCATGTCGGCCAACTGCCGCGTTAACCACTCGCCTGCGCGCTGCGCCGACCGCCACCGCACTTCCTGACTCTGGTCAATAAACTCGCTGACCACGGTATTGGCAACATCGGCGGCTAACGCCGGGTCTGGAGAATCATAGATCACTTCCACCACGCGGGTGAGACCAGACACTCGAACCGTTAAGTTCTCGCCGAGCTGCTTGATGATGCGGTCATCCTCAGGCATTGCCGGCTTCTGAGGCAAGTGCAACCAGTCGCGCCACTGCGAGCGCTTAGCCGGAGCCGCCGTGCCGCGCAAGTTCAGCTTCGCCGCCACACGCTGGAGCAGCGAGTCACTGCGCAGGAGCCGGATTTGCGTTTGAAAGTATGTTTCAGCGGCATCGCTGCCGCCGGAAGTAGGATTATCAAACCCTTTGTTCAGGAAGTTTTCACTCGGGTCCTGGATCTCGACTGCTACCTGGGCGCGATAAATCGGCTTCTGCGGAAGGCTGATGCCAAGCGTAAGGGCGGTACCGAGGAGGGCAAAGGCCAGCAGCAATCCCTTGTGCTTGTACAGCGTGAGGAAGTACTCGAGCAGTTTGCCCGAATCATCCGTCTCAGCCGCAGCAAAGCGGTCCGGTTCGGGGTAGAAACGCTGGTCAATGCTCGGCCGGATCGTCGCGGGCGTGCTAGCGCGCTTAGGGTCGTCGAGGTAGTGGAACGAACTCATTCGTGTTTGGTACAGCCTTCCTGATAGGTTTGGGCGGTTCGGAAAACCTCCCGGGAATTAGCGGAGTCCATAAATCGCAATACCGGAGCCGGTGCTCACAGCCGCTTCGATGGCTCGAAGCGCAACGCGTTTGCCGGTCGAGCCCGGCACATACAAAATATCTTGCGCTTGCAACCCCATATCCTCCGTCTTGCCTTTGAGAATCTTGGTCAAATCGCAGAGGATTTCCTGGCGCTGTCCAGGGATCCGGGAGTTGCGGATGATGCGGGCGTGTTTCAGGTCGGCTGTATGCTCATTGCCCTGAGCCAGCGCCAGTGCCTGAATGACGGTCAACTGATTCTCATCGCCGATGACAAATCCGCCTGCTTTCTTCACTTCTCCAATGACATAAACCGTGCTGGCCCTAGAAAGGGCGATCACGTCGTTGGGCTTGACAACGATGTTTTCGTCCGGGCGTGAGCCGCCGGTGATGTCGCGAAGCGATAGTTCGACCGTTGAGTAGAGCCCGCTGTTATCCAGGTGTGCGTTTGGCAACGGCAGCCGCCCTTGAGTCAGTGGCCGCGTCACCGTCACCACGGAACCTGCATCGATGCGGGGACCGCCTGCCAGTGAAATCATCTCTACCAGGGTTTTGCGTCCCTGAATCTGATGAAGGCCCGGCGAATTCACCGCTCCCACAACCGACACTGGCTGGCTCTTGTACTCGGTAACGGTGGCCACTAGTTGAGGGTTTTTGACAAACACGGCCAGCCGGGTATTCAAGGTCTGTTCGAGCTCATGAATGGTCAAGCCCCCGGCGTGAACCGTCCCAACTAGCGGAAAACTCAAGTCGCCCTTAGCGTCAATCTGCATGGGCTTTCCCACCAAGTCTTCCGCATTGACTCCATTAACGACAATGACGTCTTCGGGCCCAAGAACGTAGAGCTGTGCTGGGTCATTAGACTGCGTCCGGTCAATTAACTTACGCGTGTCTACTCCCTGCCCCTGCGCGGATTGTTCAGCCCCTTGCAGGGCAACCCCGGCCATTAGGATGACGGTCAATAGGCGCCCGGCCGTTTTTCTTTGCAACATAAGGGATCTCACTTTCCGTTGTTCTCAGCTGCCGCACTCGATGCGTGATTGTCAGGCTTCAAGGGAAGAGAAACTTTCATTGCCTGGGATTCGAGGATGGCCAGAACATGCGCGACATCAGCTTTTATCTTCGAAAACTCGGCACTCAATCCCAGCAGCCACTGGCTCATCTGCGCGCGATTGACAGTCTCTCCGCGCGCGCGGCTCAGCACAATCTCCCGCGCAAAGTCCGACACGGTCCGGACCCCTTCGGCATGGCAAGCGAAAACGATACTTTCGTACTCGGTATCGGAGAGACGGAAGTTAACGATACGGCCTCTAGAATTTTTATCGGACACAGTTTGCAGCAGCCAATTCGACGCGAGGTCGATCTTTTGATCGCTCACAGAGAGCAGGATTAATAACTGTCAAGGCCGATTCGGGCACCTCCACCCGGATCGAACGTTGAATCAAGGAAACAGAGAGCACCACCCGGCAAGCCGAACGCTGCTGCAGCAAGATGCCTTGCATGCCTTTTAACGGCCCGGCATTCACCTCGACGATATCGCCCACTTTCAGGAACGGGCAAGACTCAACGAGCTGACCAGATTCGAGCACTTGCTGGATGGCCGCAATCTCGTCCTCAGCCACCGGCACCGGTATCTTGCCATATCCAACAATGGCCTGCACCCCAGGAGTAACCAGAACCGGCAGCCGCCGGAGAACTTCGAACCGGGCAAAAATATAGCCCGGGAATAGAGCGCGAGATTCGCCATAACCCGATGGACGCGTCCGGGGCGCAGTCTTCGTTGTTGCCGATAACGCCTGGTAGCCCTTGTCCATGAGAATCGATGCGATTCGCTCCTCATAGCGGCATTTCACCTGAATGGCGAACCATTCACAACCGCTCTGGACTGCCTTCTCTTCATCGAGTAAGATTGACGTCTCTTTCGGAGTGCGCACCAATTCTCCTTCTGCTCTTTATGAGTTAATTGCCTTACTTGAGTTAAAGGGCGCCCAAGCGCCACCAAAGAATTTCCCGACTACTTAAAGACGACTTTTGAAAAACAAGGCGTAGGAAACACTAACGATTTCAGCAATGAAAGAGAAATGTATTTTCAGTTACACTTCTCCTAACAGAATCGTTAAAAGACGCATCCGGAGAAAGCTACCGCAGTGAAATACACTTTGCGGATCAACCTTGCCAAAAATCTAACTTAGGATTTCGGCTAAGCTCTGTCAGAATACGGGTTTGTATTACAGGTGTCAATCGTTCAACGTTGGTGTAAGACATACGTAACACCTTGAAGTCCTAGTACCGGGAAGTAATATATGTCAAATGTGACTTACAAAAGCTTCCTTATCTCGCCTTAAGCTTATGGGGATATAAGCTCCTTAAAATCCGTAATCCAGAATGAGCAGACACCCTCATCATGCTCTCTCGGTAAATCTTTGAAAAAGGCCAACCTTTCTGTTTGTTAAAGGACATTTGTTCCGGAAAAGAACGTGTCGCCCTCGTGTAAGTAGCCCTTCGTACTTAGTGCAACGTTGATTAACGTACTAGTCCGCCTAACATTGCCGAGCCAAGCCCGGCATCCAGAAAAAGGGTACTTTCATGACCTTCAAAAATCCGTAAGGATGACGAATAGAAGCTGGATTAATTGGCCGGGCAAGCGGACAAGCCTAACTGTATACGGAGACTTACACGCACATTACACACCGAGGAGTTCAACGGGATGACCAACGGTCAACGTACCTTCACGTAATACCAGTGCGTTCTGCCCGAACATCACTTTTCCGCCACTCCTTCGATACGTAGATAACGTTTTCAGAGGTTCTACATCACTTACGCATGTTTCTTGGTCGATCAGGACAACCGAGCAACGAGCGCACGGCTTCACAATAGCCAGTTCTACACTGCCAATCCGCAAACGCTTCCAGTTATCCTCGGCATGAGCCGCGCATCCTGAAATCACCAGGTTTGGCCGGAACCGGTTCATGTCGACCGGCGTTGCCATTTGATCGTTTAGTAGG
>CALMAV010000411.1 GCA_937859895.1 uncultured Bryobacterales bacterium
GCAGCGACAGCGGCTGGCCGAGAGAGCCTCAAGCACGAGGATTCGACGCCGCATGAACCTAACGATGCCGAATCAAAGACAAATCGGTTTCAGCACGGAACCAAGCAGACTGATTAGGCCTTGAGGGCACAACGTTTAGCTGAATATTCGTGTCTGGGTGTGCGATGGACAATCGGCGATGCGAGCGATCCTGGGTTTGAATCGCTCCGGTTGTCCATCTGGTCAGCCCAAAGATTGTTTGGTGATGGAGCTCAGTATACGGTCTGTGTCAACAACGTATCCGTAACCACTGCGATGGCTCGAACGGGCGATTTACCGCCTGGGGTGACGTGGCTTGATATTAGTGACCAGATTCCGAAGTGGTTTGCCGCATATGTCGGGCAGGGAATGGCGGAAGGCGTTGCTTGGAAACTGGCGCCGGTTCGCATTTTTCCCCATCGGTATGAGCTTTCACTCGACAATGATGTAATCCTGTGGGCAATCCCGTCGGCTATGCAAGACTGGCTCGGGTCTGGTGATCGGCAGGCGTGCTTGATGGCCGCCGATGCGCTTCCAGCGTTGGGTCAGTTCTCGGACTTGTGCAAGCATCAAGCCCTGAACTCGGGAATTCGGGGCTTACCGCCTGGCTTTGACCTGGAGACTCGCTTGCAGAAGATGCTTGTGGAAACCGGAATCATTTTGGAGTCGGAGTTGGATGAGCAGGGGCTACAGGCTGCCACCTTGCTTCAATCCAAGCTGTTTGTTGTGAGTACAGAAGACGTTTCCATTTGTTCTCCGTTCCCGATGCACCAGCAGCATCTAGGACGGTGTGGGGTACATTTTGTAGGCTTAAATCCTAAGTCCACGCCGTGGACGCTGGAAGATCGGCCCGCGCATGAAGTGATTCGGGAACGCTGGCGTTCGTATGCCAGTGAACTGCAGCGCTTGGTGATGTCCGAAGTAAATAAGGGCTGAGTATTACCCGTTCTTGTGTGGATTTAGTTTTATGTCCCATATGCCTTCGTTAAGCGAGACGGAGTAAGCAGAAACTACCAGTCAGAGAAAAAGATAAGCCTGTCACCCGTAGATGGTATGCGACACCCGAAAGCACTCGAGACTTATGCAAGAGTAAGTGTTAGTCGCCAGCTTCATTCAGGACACCTTGCTTATGCAGTCTCCTTAGTAAATCCTTGATTGAGGTCTTTGTGGTTTCATGCGACTTTTTGATTCTTCGGGCATAGTTCGTCAGTTCCCGGTAGTAATTGTCAGCGTTTTGTTGGTGTAATGGCAGCTTGGTCGTCCCTGCGATCATGCTCCAGTGTTCATATTTTGAGAGATATTCGTTATTCAACTTAAATGAATCGACAAGACCTTTTGCTAAAACATAAGTCTGAACTAGAGACTTACGTAAGTCGTTGTTTTCGATTCTCCCAATTTGGGATGCGTTGCCGTTGTAAACCGCGAAATAATCATTTGTTACAGGAAAAACAAACAATAATGGTTGCCCATCTTGCAAGGATTCAACTTCTTTACCCATAGTTTCCTGGTAACGCTCCTGTACAGATTCAAGCTCATCGTGAAGTACTTGTAAAAGACCACGCAAGGTTCTAGCGTCATTTGCAGCCTGTAGTCTTTGAGTTTGTTTGCCGGTTTCTTTAACAGCAAGTCTAGATGAAACCCATGTTATTAAACCACCAGCGACCGCGCCAAGCAGTCCTGAAAAAAGGGAGTTTAAGTCAAGCACTGTTCATCTATTATCTGATTAGATAAGCGATCATCCTTGGATAAGATACGTTTACTGTCAAATTTGACTGGATACTGGCAAGTCCGTAAGTATGTTACATCCTAATTAGAGCAGCCAAGTAGTTGAAGGTCGTAAAGGCGTTTCACTGATCCTAGTCGTACACCCCCTGTACAAACCATTGCTTTTCCTGGGTGTCTTGAAAGATGCGATAGAGCGCACCGTCGTCTAGAGCAACATCCCACTCTTCATGCATCCAGGCGGTAGCGGCCCACCAGTCCCCTGAGGTTTTCCAAGGGCCGGCTGAGCGCAGAACAGTCCCTTTTACTCCGGTTGCTGAAATGAGTTTAGGCGTGGCCCCTTCCACTCGAACCTGCGCAGATAAAGCAGGCCGAAACAGGCGCATGCTCAAGCGGAGAATGGCTTCGAGCTGGGCGCCTTCATTTCCATTCCTTCCAATTAAGGGATTAAGCGGCGCGAGTTCAAACGCATCTGGTCGATAGGTGTTCAGC
>CALMAV010000412.1 GCA_937859895.1 uncultured Bryobacterales bacterium
CCTAAGTAGTGGTTCGTTGCGCGTCAACTGAAACATTTTTTAACTTTTTCTACAGCTCAAGCCGCAGTCAATCCGCCATCAATCGTAACAATTGAGCCAGTGACGAAAGCTGCAGCTGGTGAGCACAAATAGAGAGCTAGAGCGGCAACTTCGTCGGGCGTTCCCAGGCGACCTAGGGGCTGCCTCCCAGCGAGCTCGGTACGGACTTTATCCTTCTCATGGCGGTGATACTTCTCGAGGTACGCTTCGACGAATGGGCTATCAACCGTACCGGGAGCGATGCAGTTTACCCGGAGGGTGGTCGGGTAGTCAACCGCAAGTTGTCGTGTCATGGCAATGACCGCGCCCTTGGATGAGCAGTAAGCAAACCGCCGCTTGAAGCCTACCAAGCCAGCGACTGAGCCCATGTTCAGCACGACTCCTTTCGATTGGAGTAGTAAGGGCAACGCGGCGCGGGTGGTCAGAAACGTGCCTTCAACGTTTACCTGGTGAACCCGCCGGAACTCTTCCAGCGAAGTTTCTTCGACGCTGCCGACGGTGCCAATCCCAGCACAGTTAACCAGAATGTCAAGGCTCTGCAGAGAAGCAAACGCTGCATTCACCGCTTCTTCGTTCGTGATATCGCATTCCAGCGCCGCAATCCCAGGCAAACCAAGTTTCAGTTCGTCCAGGCGGGTGGGATTAGCGTCAAGCGCAACAATCGAAGCGCCCGCCGATTCAAACAGACGGACAATCGCCTCGCCAATACCGCTTGCGCCGCCTGTCACCAGAGCGGTCTTACCATGAAGGTCGAAGGGAGACGTGAGCATCAGCATTAGTGTAGGCCTACGTGCCCCGCTTGCACATAAGAGCTTTCAAAACAGAAACTTCAAGCTCAACTGGAGAATGCGCGGATTGTGCGCACCACTTGGGTGAAGAAAGGTCTGGCTGCTGATACAGCCTGGGTCGCCAGCCGAGTTGTTCTGTCCACCGTAACAGGAAGATGTAGCGTATACGCCGTTCCACTGAGTGTGGTTGAAAATGTTAAAGCCCTCGGCGCGGAATTCAAAAGTGCGATTCTCGCTTCGCACGGGAAAGCGTTTGAATAGACCCATATCGAAGTTGGTCCGGCCCGGGTTATTCAGTATGTTTCGACCCGCATTGCCGAACGTCAAACCCGTGGGCTCCGCGAAGGCAGCAGGATTGTAGAGCAGGGGGCCCAATACACCCGGCGTCTGCTTTTGGGAAGGAGTTGAATGTGGATCACCAATGACATCGACATACGAACCTGTACCGACCCCGTTACCAACGCCAGCGTTATCGCCGATTGCGCCGTTAATCACGCTAAAGGGTGTGCCTGTCTGGAAGGTAACCAGACCCGACCATTGCCATGCTCCCAGCAGAGTATGCATGAGTCCTGGATGTGTAAAGAACGGCAGGTCATACACGTAGCTCATGTTGAACAGATGGCGCTGGTCGAAGTTCGAACTAGATCGAGTCGCGGCCAGGTTATACGAGTTAACGAAGTTGGTATCGCCCCCATCAGAAGAGTCGTCCAAAGAGTGGCTCCAGGTATAGGCAACGCTCAGTTGCAACCGTCCGACATTGCGACGCGCCGAAACCTGCAGCGAGTTGTAGCTGGAGTTTGCCTGAAACTCCCTAAATGTAATGTTGCCGTACCCGAGATAAGGACGGTACAGGTCGGGAGAAGCAAGGCCGCAGGCCACGGTCAAATTGTTGGCCACAGCGCCGGTAACCGGGTTGCCGTTCACCGCCAGAGGTGAGCAATCGGTACTGGTGTTTATCACCTGACCGACAGCGTAGGGGTTCTGAGACGCTGCTACAGGGGAAATCTGGTTGATATCGCGCCGGTCAGATAGATGCGTCCCCTTACTGCCAGCATAGGCAACTGTCAGGACCGTGTTGCTGGGCAGCTGCCGCTGCACATTGAAGTTCCACTGTTGGACATAAGGCCAAGTGGCTTTCGTTGGAATAGAGACGACGTTTAACGGACCCGATACCGCGCCGGCCGCGCCGATGCTTGTATAGCTCGGAATGTTGAACACGGTCGTGTCCTGAACCAGCGGCGGACTGCCTTCCAGAGACTCTGTGTTCCCTTCGTTGCCGTTGCTATGTTCGAAGAAGATGCCGTAGCCGCCACGGATGGAAGTCTTGCCATCGCCACCCGGATCGAATGCAAAGCCGACCCGCGGGGCAGGATTGAAAAGATGTCCCTTCATACAACCAGCTGGCACTCCAGGAGCTCCACACTGCACCAATCCTGTGAAGCGATTACCGCTGACTGCATCCAAACTTGGATCTAAGAAGATCTGAGATGGGTTGTAAGCGCCAGGTTCAAAGTTGTAAGCAAGTCTGTTCTTCTCACGATAGGTTCCGAAAAGACTGACTCGAAGCCCAAGATTAAGTGTGAGCTTCTTTGTCACATGCCAGTCGTCCTGAATGTACGGCTCCACAATCTTGTATCTGTTGTAGTACTTAGGCAGCTGGTTCGATTGCTCGAAGGAGTAGATGTTTCCGGTCAGAAAATCAGCGAAGGCATTACCGGTGCTTCCCTGGGCAGTCGCGTTAAATGTGAGGGTGCCCTGCGCCGCTTGAAAAACGCCGCTGTCTTCGTTCTTCTGGGCGGCAATGAAAGTGCCGCCGAACAGGAGGTTATGCTGCCCGATGATCTTGGTTAGGTTGTCCTTGAATGTATAAGTTGGGTTCGAATTGCGCCAGGGAAAGTAACCCGTTCCAGCGGTAAAGCCACTGCCGTACTCGGCAGAATTCACAATAGCGACGTTGGGCAGTAACCCGCGTCCACCGTTGTCAAAGATCCCCGGAAAGTTAAAGTTACTTGGGCGTGCAGCGTTGCCAGTGGCGGTCAGCGAAATGTGGTTGGTTGTGTAGCTAAATACAAACTCGTTCAGCAGGGTGGGCGACACGGTGGACGTCAGATTAGCCACCATGCTGACCCCAGGCCCGACAAAATTGGTCCCAACGGTGGGAAAGCTTCCAGCAGCCCAGAGTGGGG
>CALMAV010000413.1 GCA_937859895.1 uncultured Bryobacterales bacterium
CAATAAGACTTACTACATTCCAACGCTGCAGCTGGAAGAATCTTTCTATGTCTATGCGAATCGGCCCGCCTGGATGGACACCGCGTTTTTCCGCAATGCAGCCGGCCCCAAACTAGAGACGGAGCTGGATTCGAAAACCTATAGCAACAAGGTAGATAAAGATCCGGCGACAGAGGTTCACAAAAAGGCGTTGCAAACAGCCATGGCGAATTTCAAGAAGCTGCAGGTAGCGACTGCCCCTATTGCCTTTGGCACCGACTCCGGAGCCAACCCGTATCGAATCCCCGGGTTCGCTGAACACCGCGAGTTGCAACTTATGGTGCAAGCCGGTCTGACGCCGATCGAAGCCATTCACAGCGCCACCCAAGTGACCGCGCAGATGCTGAAGGTGGACGAAAAGACAGGTACACTGCAGGCCGGAAAGCAAGCCGATATCGTCGTGCTGGATGCTGATCCTTCGGCTGATATTGCCAACACTGAGAAGATCAACATGGTGTTCCACAATGGCCGTAAAGCGGATCGCGAAGGGAAGTAGTTCCCGTACCGGCGAAGCAGGATAATAGACGGTGGTGGCTACCGAGACCTTCCGTTCAAGCATCTTTCACGGGTCAGAAGCAGGAGTAGACATGGAGGAGCCAGCGACGCTCATTCGCGCCTACGGCATCATGTATCTGTCCCGGGCAATTGATGACCGGGAGATCCTGCTGAAGCGTCAGAACAAAATTTTCTTTCAGATCAGTGCAGCGGGACACGAGGCCATCCAACTAGCGGCCGCTTGGACGCTGCGGCCCGAAGTCGATTGGACGTTCCCTTACTATCGCGACCGTACGCTCTGCCTCGGGTTGGGCATGCGCGAGAGCGACATGTTCAGGCAAGCAATCGGCGCAGCTTCAGACCCAAGCTCGGGCGGTCGCCAAATGCCTTCCCACTGGTCGTTGCCGGATCTGCGCATCGTCTCGAGCTCCTCGCCCACCGGAACGCAGTTCTTACACGCTGTGGGCTGCGCGCATGGGCAACGCTATGTCGAAAGCCAACCCGATGAGATCACGCTGGTTTCCGCCGGTGAAGGTTCCACCAGCGAGGGCGAGTTTTGGGAAGCGATCAACGCAGCCTGCCTGGAGCGCCTTCCCCTTGTGTTCCTGATCCAGGACAACGGGTATGCCATATCCGTTCCGGTGGAGCGCCAGACGCCCGGCGGCAGCATTTCACGTTTGCTGGAAGGTATGCCCGGGCTGCTTCGGCTTGAGGTGGACGGTACAGACTTCGAAGAGTCCTACCGGGCCATGACGGAAGCTACTGACTACTGCCGCCAGCGCAGAGGTCCGGCGCTGGTTCACGCGCATTGCACCCGGCCGTACTCGCATTCGCTCTCCGATGATGAACGCGCCTATCGATCACCCGTTGAGCGAAGCGATGAAGCTAGTCGCGACCCCCTGAAGCGATTGCACGACTACCTGATTGGGGCCGGCTTTAGCACTGGTGAGGAACTCACTGGGTTAGGTCAGAGCATCGACCGCAAACTGGACGAAACGTATCAGGAGGTTTTAGGAGCAGCTCCCCCGCCCACTGGCTCGGTGTTTCACTTCCTTTACTCGCCCGACATTGACCCGACCTCTCCATTATTCGAAGGTCAGCCCGCCTTCACGGGCGAACCACGCACGATGATCGATACGATCAATCAAACGCTGGCCGAGGAGATGAGGCGCGATGATCGTGTGCTCGTTTTTGGTGAGGACGTTGCTGATTGCAGTCGTGAGCAGTCACTGGCAGAGGTAAAGGGCAAAGGCGGTGTATTCAAAGCAACTATCGGGCTTCAGCGCGAGTTTGGCAGCGATCGCTGCTTCAACACTCCCATTGCAGAGGCCGCGATCATCGGTCGCTCTCTAGGGATGGGTTTGCGCGGATTAAAGCCCGTGCCCGAAATTCAATTCTTTGATTACATCTGGCCGGCAATGATGCAGTTGCGCGACGAAGTGGCAACCCTGCGCTGGCGTTCGAACAACGGCTTCTCGTGCCCCATGGTGGTGCGAGTTCCCATAGGCGGATACCTCACCGGCGGCTCCATCTATCACAGCCAGTGCGGCGAAGTAGCTTTCACCCACATCCCCGGCTTGCGTGTGGTCTTTCCGTCTAACGCACTTGATGCGTGCGGGCTATTGCGAACAGCTATTCGCAGTGATGATCCGGTGCTGTTCCTGGAGCACAAGAAGTTATACCGCGAGCCGTACAATCGAGCACCGCATCCTGGAAGTGACTTCACCATTCCCTTCGGCAAAGCTCGAGTGGTCAAAACCGGAAGCAATCTCAGCATCATCACTTACGGGGCGCTGGTGCAAAAGGCTCTCCAAGCAGCCTTGCAATTGGAAGGGCGCCGACCAGTCTCGGTGGAGGTAATCGACCTGCGAT
>CALMAV010000414.1 GCA_937859895.1 uncultured Bryobacterales bacterium
CGCCAGACTGCCAAAATGAGCGGACAGACACGGTACGGTCGAGCACGGGAAAGGAAACCGCTTTCAGATAGATCACGCCAGCCGCGATGCAGAGGACGAGACTCAACGGGGCCCAGGGCCGACGCGACAGCAGAACAGCGGCAACCGGCAAGATTGTAAAAAAGATGCCGGTGCGGTTGGGCAAGGGATAAGCCAGCACGGAAGGCAAAAGTTTTCCAGCCGCTAAAATCTGCGGCAGAACTGAAGCAGCGTAGGGGATAGCAGCGGTCAGGCAGGCACAGGCCAGCAGGAGTCCCCGGGGGAGGTCAGCCACGGGGCGTTCTTCCCAGCATGAGCCAAGCAGAACGAACAGAGCGGGCAGCAACGGAAGCAGATAGCCTGGCAGCTTGTTAAGGGAAGCGCTGAAAAACAAGAAGCCGAACAGGATTATTGTCAGCAGGAATCGGCGACGCGTCTCCCATCGGACTGTGCGGAAGAATAGCAAGCCGAGCATCGGCGTCCAGGGAAATAGCGCGAGTAGCAGGACGGGAATATAGTAGTACGGTGGTTGAACGTGCTGTAGGGCAGAGGAGTAAAGCCTTTGCAAGTGGTGTCTGATGAAGAACTCGTCGATAAACACCCAACCGTTCCGTCCGTAAACCGCGAGATACCAAGGCAGGGCGACCAGCAGTGCCGAGCCTAGAGAGATCGGCCAAGACCGCCAGTGGCGGCGCAAAAACCAGAAAAACGGAGGAGCCAACGCGATGGGTACGAGCCCTTTCGCAAGGATGGCCAACCCCATGAAGACTCCCAAGCTAAAGAATCGAAATGAGCTATGGCTTGTCGCAGGAGGTTCGCGCAACAACGGAAGTGCAGTAAGAACAGCGGCTGAGTAGCAGACCGCCAGAGGAAGATCAGTTACGCAAAGCCCGCTAAAGCTCATCCAGCCGGCAGAAGTGGCTAGACCGCAGGTAGCAATGGCTGCAGGACCGGTACCGAACTCTCGCTTGGTCGCAAGGAAGGTGAATGCAAGGAAAAGCAGGCTTAGCAGCGCTACCGGAAGCCGACCGCAAAGATCAGGATTGAGCCCGATTGCCGTACCGGCAGCTGTCATCCAATACAGAAGAGGAGGTTTCTCGAACCACGGCGGACCCCAAAGATGTGGAGTGATGAAGTCGCCGGTTGCGGCCATCGCGCGACCGATAGCAGCGTAACGGGGTTCATCACTGCTAAGCACTCCAACGCCGTCCAACTTATAGAGATAGATTGCGATAACCGCAAGCGCCACCGTGGCGAGCGGAACCGAGCGGCGGAGTAAAGACAATACTCATTGTAGGACTTGGGCGAAGAATCAGAATGCGTGGGCAGCAGCATCATCAAGGGCAGTTCCAGAAGGATGATCTATCAACTAGACTGAGGGGTTACATGCTCGCTAAGCCAATTTTCCTTACCTTCGGGCTAGCCGTCGGCTTCCTCTTACCTGCGCTAGGGCAACAGCCTCAGATTTCAGCAAAATCATCGGGCGCAAAAGTCGATAAAGTCGCGCTAGAGCAGTTCATCCGGTACACGGAAGGTTATACCCCGATGGTTAAGATCACGATAGATGATCCGGTATCTACCCCGTTCAAAGGCTTCGAGCGACTTCCAGTGCATCTGGGCTTAGGTCAGCAAACCCTTGTGAAACAGTACTATGTTGCCGAGAATGGGCAAATCGTAAATGGCACCTTGTGGAACACTAGCGAATCGCCGTTTGCTGAGAATTTACAGCGCCTCCCACATGACGGACCATCATTCGGACCTGATGATCCTAAAGTCACGATGGTTGTGTTCAGCGATTTTCAATGCCCATACTGCCGGAAGTTCGCCCATACTATGCGGGATGTAATTGCTCGGAAATATCCTAACGATGTTCGGGTCGAATTTGAGGATTATCCGATCGAATCAATCCATAAGTGGGCTGAACAGGCATCTGAGGCTGGGCGCTGTATAGGGGATGGGAAAGCTCCGGCTTTCTGGGCTTTTCACGATTGGATCTTCGAGCACCAGGGGGAGATCACAGCCGATAACCTGCAGGAGAAAGCAGGTGATTTTGCCAAGACTCAGGAATTGGACGAAACAAAGGTTCGCGCCTGTATCGCCAGCCATAGCATGGCTCCTAAGGTGAAGGCAGCTTTGAAGGCTGGCCAGGAACTTGAGGTGCAGCAAACGCCGACCTGTTTTATCAATGGAAGGCTGGTAAGCGGAGCGTTGGAACCGGACAATCTTGACGCCATTATTCAACTAGAGTTGAATCGGCCGCCTCAAGTTCCTGGTCCAGGCCGAGGGAAAGGGCCTGAGGCCAAGATGCTTAAACCGTAAGGGATAGAAGCAAACGAATTTAGGAAAGATGGGTGTGAGGAAAGTAGCAACTTGTGCCGATAAAGAGAAAGAGAGCAAGAGCAACTACGAACCTACATGTCAAAACAAGGCGGAAACACTTTGGAGCTACTAGCAGAAAACTCACAGCAGGCAGTCATTAACACTATGTACAGGCTTCCTCCTCTCATCCTCCATCCGTTCTCCGGACCAGAAGACGCGACCGTACTGATGGAAAGCGCACACGCCAGCATAGCCCTTCAAGGCTGGCTACCTACTTCCGGGGAGTCCAGAGAAGTGCTGGATGGCAAACTGCTCAAAGGGCGATATGCCGAATTGCGGATGCTTTACTACATTGGGAAAGATCTGGTTCGATGGATGGAACAGTGCGTGGAAAGTGTCGAGGCGTCCGGCAACGCTCAGAACGCGCGGTTAAGCCCGGAAACTTTCGGCATTATCCTGGTGCAGCAAATTCCAGATGCGGTTAGGCAGAAGCTGGTGAGTTGGGGCGTACTCGACTTCTCTGCCCTGTTTCGAAGATCCATTGGGCTTCACAGCATTTTTCGAGAGTTCCCGACCCAGGAAAGCCTCACCCCCGAGTTCCTGCGTAAGTACCACCGTCACCTTGACCAGTGGTTCGAGTACCGCATGCGCGAATCGGCATACGATCGCCTACAACCGAGCCAGTTTAGTTTCGATCTCTTCGCTTCGGGCGAGTACACGATGCTTCTGGAACAGAGTTGGAACAACTGAACTTTACCTGAAAGCGCGCAACTCGCGTGATGCTCGGCGCTGTAAGCTTTATCCATGCACTTACCCCGGTTCGTTCGTGTCCAGCAGCAGCTTCCCAATCGAGCCATCCCAGACATTCCAGCTCACATTGCGCGCCAGTTGATGCAATCGGGTGTGGCTTCGGGCATAAAATCCGGAGCGCGCATTGCCATCGGTGTCGGCAGTCGGGGCATAGCGAACACGACCACTATCGTCAAGGCGGTCGTAGATTTTTGGAAAGAACAAGGCGCTCAGCCCTTCATC
>CALMAV010000415.1 GCA_937859895.1 uncultured Bryobacterales bacterium
GGATACTGCTTGCCCTCTTCCGTTCGCGAGTAGTAGAAGTAACCACTTCGCTTGACTGGCACACTCAGATCGGTCTGCTTAATGCGTCCCAGCATTTCGGTGTATAAGCTGTCGGCGAAGGGCTTCAGGCCGTTCGTCATCGCCTCGGTGTAGGCGTTCTCGGCTTCCAGGTAGTGGATCGCCTCGGGATTCTTCTTCTCCCGCAACCAGTAGTAAGTGTCCACAACCGTAGCTCCATGCCGCTGTTCTCTATGCTCGATTTTGGGAGCAACAGGAGGAGCTAACGTTTCGGCCGGGGTAGAGGTTTGGGCGTTACCAGCTAGAAGTGAAGAAAGAATCGGCATGACTGAGAAAATCGGACTAACTTTCATTATGCGAGCCTCGTTTCAATCCTTGCGATTGCGCCGGTACGCCCTCTTTACCCATGCTTCGGGTGGGTTCAAAACTAGGGCGATCAGAGCGATTGCAAAAACGAAGCCAAGAATCACGGCAGTCAGCAGCATGACTTATTGTCCCGTGGAGCGTGCCAGTATGGCTAAGTGCGTTTCGTTTCTTGCGCCCTTCCGTTCCTTAGCTTGATGGCGGGCTCTTGCTTTGCACAAACAGCCATGACACCGTTCAGCGTTCCTCCCGCGGACGCGCCCGAACTTGCCCTGCGTGGTCCGTACGCGGTAGGCGTCCGCGCTTTGGCGTTGGTTCATCACGACCAGATCGACATCTTGCACTTTGATGAAAAAACCGGCACCGCGCCAAAGTACGATCGTCCACTGCCGGTGGAAGTCTGGTATCCGGCAACCATCCCCGCTGGCCAGACCGAGGCCACATCGTATTCCATGACCGCTCCGTCAGGGGGCGATAAGAACTCGGCAATTTCCTTCTCCGGGAAAGCGCTGCGCGACGCTCCTCCGGTCACTGGCAGCCGCTTTCCGTTGGTCATTGTTTCGCATGGCTATCCGGGCTCCCGCTTCTTCCTCACATATCTGACAGAGAATTTGGCTTCGAAAGGTTACGTCGTGGCCGCGATAGACCACACCGATTCGGTGGTTGGCCACGTCCAGCCCTTCCCCAGCACGCTGCTGAACCGGTCTGCCGATCAGTTGTTTACCATTGCAGCCCTTACCCAATTAGCAGCCTCAAGTGGTCACTTCCTTGCCGGCCTGATTGATCCGGAGAAGACCGCTATTGTCGGTTATTCAATGGGCGGATATGGTGCACTGATCAGCGCCGGTGCCGGCCTGAGCGCCGCGAGTCCCTTGACTAAAGTTGTGCCGGGGCACTATCTGGATGCTTGGACGGCCAACAATGCGGCTTACAAAGGGTTGCACCGGGAAGCTCTGCGGTGCATTGTCGCCATTGCGCCCTGGGGCGAGCAGCCACCGTACAGTGCCTGGGACACGGAAGGCTTAGCCGGCATCTCGATCCCGAGTCTGTTTATCGCTGGCGATCATGACGACGTGGCCGACTATCCTCAAGGGATCAAACCGGCTTTCGAGGCCGCCATTCATTCTGAACGTTACTTGCTCACCTACCAGAACGCACGGCATAATACCGGCGGCAATCCTCCACCTCCGGGTATCCGGCTTGACTATGGCCAGACCCAATTCTTCGACGAACCGGTGTGGCGCAAAGACCGTATCGCTGCAATCAATCAGCACTTCATTACCGCGTTTCTCGACTTAGTGTTGAAGGGCGATACCGGGAAGCGCCGCTTTCTCGATCTGCCAGTGGCAAGCGCAAACGAAGGTAAGTGGAAGCAACCCGAAGGCACGCACGACACCGGCCAACTCAGTACGGGCCACGACGCGGAGGGCAATCCGTTTTGGACGGGTTTCCAAAGACGTTGGGCGCTTGGCTTAACTATGGAGGCCAAGCCTGCCAACACTAAGTAATCAGTAGTTGCCAACGTTTAAAGGGCGACTCCCAGTAGAGCTTTCAGCCGGAGAGCGTCCTGCGGAGCAAAGCCGGAATCGTCATTATCAAAGTAGACGTATATGGCGGATAGTCTTCCGCTCCAGTCCTGAATCTTTTTCGCCCAATCTTCCAAGGCTGCGTCACTGTAGCTGCCTTGGTATTTACCGCCCGGTCCATGCAAGCGAATATAGGCAAAGTCGGCGACTACTTCGATGGGTGAGAGGTAACCGGCCAAATCAAAAATGCAGTATC
>CALMAV010000416.1:0-3128 GCA_937859895.1 uncultured Bryobacterales bacterium
GCCTTGCACCCCGCAACAAATGGCTGTTGATAACCGACAGCCCGTACGAGTAGTAAAACGGGAGGCTGGTAATGGCGCACTCGCCTTCGTTGATCTCTAAAGCTTGGGCTATCGATTCGGCATTGCTCCTGACATTCTTCTGCGTCAGTCGAACAAACTTCGGGCTTCCCGTGCTTCCGGATGTTGACAGCAAAACTACCAGATCAGGATAAATCTCTGGGTCGTCAGTGACTGGAGCTTGCCGGACAAGAGCAAACGCATTCGGAACCGCAACAGGCGCGCTGAGGTACTCGCGCGCGTCGCCCAGTTGAATGTCAGGATTCGAATAAACAATCCAGTCCGGCTGATACCGCTCGACCAGCTGAGCCTTCAACGCCGGTGCCAGTGCATCGTCTAGAAGTGCAATTGCTTGCCCAGCGTCAACCGCGGCCATGTACCAAGCCAGCGATTGCAGATCGTTCCGTCCAAAGTGAAACACCAACTGCTTGCTCGACGCCCGAAATTGCAGGCGTAGCTTGTCAACCAACTGCGCCAGCTTCGCATACGTAACTGTCTCTGAGCATTCGGAGTCGTGCAACGCTACGGCAGCCGGGTCAGCCTGATCGAGCAGAAACATAAGTACGCCTTAAATGAGCATGCCGCCATCAACCCCAAGCACTTGGCCAGTAACGTACGTAGACAAATCGGATGCTAAGAAAAGAACCGCATTGGCTACATCCTGCGCTTCACCTACCCGACCCATTTTGATAGATCGTACCCGCTCATCGTACTTAGCTGGCGGCAACTGCTTCACCATATCGGTCCCGATGAAGCCAGGAGCCACAGCATTTACGCGAATATTCTTAGGGGCGAGTTCTTTTGCCGCCGAGAGAGTCAACCCGATCAATGCAGCTTTCGACGCGCCATAGACTGCCTGCCCCTCATTGCCTACACGCCCAATGATTGAACTGATGTTGATAATGGAACCGCTCTTATTTCGCGACATCAGCCGCGCTGCTTCCTGCAAATGGTAGATCGGCCCAACCGTATTGACTTGAATTGTCCGATTGATGGCTGCATCCGGAATCATGCCCAACAATGCGTCATCCAGGATGCCGGCATTGTTCACCAGCACATCCAGGCGCTTATATCTTTTAAAGATCTCCGTATAGCAACGTTTCACCGACGTCGGATCACAGACATCGGCCAGAAATCCACTGCACTCTACACCGAATTCGCTACGAATCTGCCCTGCGCAACTGTCCAAGTGCGCCTGGTCAGAAACCCCGTTCAGAAATAAGTTAGCCCCTTGTTGGGCAAAGGTCCGTGCAACAGCCCAGCCGATTCCTCGTGTCGAACCGGTAACAAAGGCTACCTTATCTTTGAGCATCGACTGCTCTTATCCCTGAGTACTTATGCATCCAGAGCAATGCCATGTGACGCGACAATTTGTTTGGCCTTGCTGAAGTCGCTCATATTGATGACCTCATCGGTGCTGAGCATGATATCGAAAGCATTCTCGATGCCTGAGATCAGCGCCATGTGCGCCACCGAGTCCCAACCCGGGGTGCTCCCGTATGCCAGCTTCTGCCAGTCGGTATCGGCAGGAACGCCTACATTTTCAATGAAGGCTCCCTTAAGTTTGTCAATGTTATCAGTCATTACCAATAGAAAAGCGGCGGCTGCATCGCTGTTTGAACTCTTAGTATAGGGCACGAAACGCTCCCCAAAGGCTTGCGGGGGTTAGCGTTTAGCAGGTTTGACTGGCCGATTCGTCAACCAGTTCAGAACGTCTTTGCGTGCCCAGAGCAGAATGGTTTCGGTCGGCCGGTACTGGCCTGATTGATAGAGTTGCTCGCGCTCCTTGCTGCCTTGTATAAACCCCGCGCCAGGGTCAGCCGGCCCGATGTTTGTCATCAGCGCGCCGTTCTCCAGAAAGATCCGGGTGGTCCAGCCCAGGTGCGGCGTAACGCGATGAGTTTCCGGGGAGTAGAACCAGGAGCCAGTAATGATCCCCTTGATCTGTGGCTGCAGTCGCATGGATTCAGCCATTAGCAACAAGCTCGCCTCCCACTCCCGCTCCCGCATGAACTGGACCTTTCCCCGCAAAAATGCATTGTGCGGAAACCAAAAATGTTGTCGACCACCCATGCGGAACAGCAGGAAGCGAATAGTTCGCAGGAGGTCCTTGCGGGGCAATCGAGCGAACCATGAACGCGGAAACCCGGCGTCTTCCCAATCGAGCAGGCCAGCCCGAAACCGCCGGCACAGGCTGATACCCACCAAGGCGCGAAACGAATACTCTTTGGGATCGAAAAGATGCAGCCACTCAGGATCGGCGGAGGCAAAGGCGCTGTACTCGTCACACATCAACTGCTTCACTCCATCGTCAAGCGGCAGTTCCCGTAGCCGTTCCAGGCTGAGCAGGCTGTTGCTCAGAAGAAGGTAGCGATAAGGCAAATGCTTGGGAGGAGACGACTGGTCAGCAGCATGGAGTTGGCTGGCTGCTGCAGCCGGAAATTTCCGCGTATCCCAGAACGTAGCGGACCAGGCCAGCAACTCGCTACTGCTTTTGGGCAGGAACGCCTGTAGCGGCCGCATCTCATCGCTCTGCAGAGCCGAAGAGAGCGCCTCTTTAGTTTGTTCAATCTTGGCTGCCATTGTCGGCATCAGTAAGAACCTAGCATCCAAATTTCGGCTCTGTCGTGATTGAAGAAGTTGTAATCAGTTCGTAGCGTCCTTTTATTCTCTGACGAACAAGTGCAAGATGGGAGTTACGATGGGTGTTCTTCGGGACAGTTTGGCGGGCGCGGTGGGCGGACTTGCCGGCGCGTGGGCCATGCAGCAATTCCGTCTGCGCTGGGACGGGCGGGCACATGCGAGCGCTGACAGCGGCATCTTCGGCTTTGACGAGGAAGCCGACATAGGCTCGGTAGACCAGGTCTGCGCCGCTTTTCAACTCGCAGTACTCTCCAGGGAAGAGGCCCTCCAGGTGGCGCTCTGGCTTCACTATGGATACGGGTTTGTGTCAGGTGCAGCCTACGGGGCGGCCGTGGCAAAACGGCCTGCGACAAGCGCCGGCTTCGGCATCGCTTTTGGCATTGGCCTCTGGCTCATCGGCGACGAATTCACCATGGCTGCTACTGGTC
>CALMAV010000416.1:3138-5030 GCA_937859895.1 uncultured Bryobacterales bacterium
GTCCAACCCTCTCGCACGAAAAGCCTCCTCGCATGGAAGCGCGCTACTCGCCCACCTCCTCTTCGGCGTAGTCACCGAGGGAGGACGAAGGGTCATCTTCAGCGTGCTGCCGCCTGCTTCATAGGGAGGTCAATTGCTCCGATACAAGCGCGCCAGTTTCCGATGAGCGCGAAGGGCTCTTACACGCCTCGCTGGAGCGCTACAACCGTCCCCGACTGCATCAGAATGCCCAGTTCGGCGTCTTCCTCGACATCGTCAACAGGTACAAGCCCGCAATTATTTGGTACGACTAGGCGTGGTGATAGTATGTCGCACACCATGGCAAAGAAAGTAACAGTTACACGCAATGAGACGCTAACGTATGCGGTTCACCTTGAATTAGGTGACCCACCCAGAAAACTAGTCGGCGGCTTGTCACTAGACCTGCCCAGATTAAGAGTTGAACTCCAGCAGCATGGCTGCTCCCAAGATGTAGTTACCAGAGCATTAGCTGAGTTGGAAGCTAATGGATCGGTCACCATTTCAGACTGCGGCGAAGTTGGGGCGGTAGGGGCCTCAGCTGGATAAAACCTGACGCGCCGAAGCTTGGAATGTCGGGCAAGTCCAATGCGATTGCCGAAAACGTACGAAGGTAAACTTGCAAGTCTGCCTGTTTGTCGGCTAAGATCATACTGTATTGCCGCAGAAGATTCTGGACTCGACCGTCAATGATTTTGCTTACTCCATTGGACTCCTATTTCGGCGTGTACGCGCAGCAGCTGCTTCGCATGAGCTTTCCTTGACCGAAGCCGCTGTTATGGCACGTTTGGAGAAGGTGGGGCCTGCAACCACTGCTCAATTGGCGCGCGCAGAAACCATGAAGCCCCAATCAATGAGAACCACGCTTGCGGCACTTGAAGAGTTAGGCATGGTCGAGCGGCAGCCCCATCCGACCGACCGTCGCCAGGTGAACATCAAACTGACCGTTAAAGGAGCTGCTGTCCGCAAGAGCGCTGGTGAGGCAAAACGGACATGGCTGGCGCACGCCATTGCCCAGCTCGACGAAGACGAACGGAAGACATTATTCAAGGCTGGCGAGATCATCAAGCGTCTGGTGGAAAATGACGGGCAATGAGGAACGAACGGAGCTCGTAGAAAAGCCCCACCTCACTTCGACTCCACGGCAAGCCTGCCCCCAGTCAAATTCGCTCTCATACGCCTGGCGAGCGCTCAAGCATCGCTATTTCAAGCTCTTCTTCGTTGGTCAGAGTATCTCTGTCATCGGAAGCTGGATGACACGGCTAGCGACAACCTGGTTGGTTTACCACCTGTCACATTCGGCGCTGCTGCTTGGCATTGTCGGCTTTTCAGGGCAGATTACTTCATTCTTATTAGGTCCATTTGCGGGCGTGTGGGTTGAGCGCCTGGATCGTCGCAAGCTTTTGATATGGACACAGGCCGCTGCTGCCCTTCAGTCGCTTACTCTAGCTGCGCTCACGTTGGCGCAAGTCATTACGCTGTGGGAGATCATTGCTCTCACTGCTTTTCAGGGGCTAATTAATTCCCTCGACATGCCGGCGCGCCAATCCTTTCTCGTGCGAATGGTCGACGATCGTAACGACCTTAGCAATGCGATTGCTTTCAATTCGTCAATAGCAAACAGTGCACGGCTAATTGGCCCGGCAATCGCAGGTTTAGTAATTGGGGCATTCGGCGAAGGCTGGTGTTTCTTACTCGATGGCACCAGCTACTTTGCCGTGATCGCATCCTTGCTGCTGATGCGCATCAAGGCTTCCCCTAACCAGCGAAAAACGACGGGCATGCTCGCGCAGATGCGCGAAGGTTGGGATTACGTCCGTACCTTTCGGCCATCCGCACGATTCTCCTCCTCTTTTCGCTTCTGCGTCTAATGG
>CALMAV010000416.1:5040-11825 GCA_937859895.1 uncultured Bryobacterales bacterium
TCTCTATGCCGTCCTACTGCCGATTTTTGCCGCCCAGGTGCTGCACGGCAGCGCAGCGACCCTCGGCTGGCTGACCGCTGCCTCGGGAATCGGCGCGCTTGTGTCGGCACTTTCTCTGGCAGTCCGCAAGTCAGTGGCTGGGCTCACGCGCATGCTTCAGATCTCGACCGCTATGCTGGGCGCCGCACTGATTCTTTTTCGGCCTGTAGCATGTGTTATGGCTGTCACTTGGGCTGATGGTGGTCGTCGTTTTCAGTCTAAACCAGGGCGTCTCAGCGAGCAATACAATCATTCAGTCGTTGACCCTCATATTCATGGAAAGAGGAAAAACTTGTGCCTTTAACAACTCTCGATAGTAATGCTGCTTTAGTCTTGATTGACCTGCAGAAAGGCATAGCTGCTTTGCCGGCCGCGCACCCAATTGGTGAGATCATCGACCGGGCTGCCCAGCTTGCGCGTGCCTTCCGGCAACGAGGCTTGCCGATAGTGCTCGTCAACGTAATGGGCACGGCACCCGGTCGCACCGACGCTGGACCTCAGAACATCTCTTCGCTGCCAGCAGATTGGACTGAGCTTGTCCCTGAATTGGAGCACCATCCTGACGATTATCTCGTCAGCAAGCAACGAATAGGTGCGTTCATCGGCACCTCTTTGAATGACTATCTTCGCCAACGCGGCGTCACTCAAATTTTCCTAGCGGGCGTCGCAACAAGTCTCGGTGTTGAGTCAACGGCCCGCAGCGCTCACGATCACGGCTACAACGTCGTGCTTGTCATAGATGCGATGACCGACCGAGATGCCGATGCTCACCGCCACAGCATCGAAAAGATCTTTCCCCGTCTGGGTGAGGCAGACACAACCGAGAACGTTTTGAAGCTCTTGAGTAGCTCCTAAGTGTGCCGCAGAAGACTCAATCCTCAACGAGATTTGTCAATCGTCTCGAAGATCTTAGCAATCTTCTTTTAGCTTGACCATCTATGGAACATGCTGATTGGTGGCCGCTTGTCCAAGACTCGTCCCAAATTCTGTGCTTGCCTCAGATTACTACCTCTATTATTGGTTCTGGCTCCCCTAACGGAGGCGCAGACGACCGATACTCAGGCGCCCAAACCGGACGATCAACCTTTTCGTTACTCAACGGGTGTACGCCTGGTTGTGTTGCAGACGACGGTCTTTACACCGAAAGGCGGGTTTGCGAAAGGGTTGCGGCAGTCTCATTTCCAAGTTTTTGAGGACTCTCGGCCGCAAACTATCAAGCTTTTCCGTCAGAATGACAGTGCTGTAGCTATTGGGCTCATTGTGGACAACAGCGGCAGTATGAGGCGAAAGCACGCTGCCGTGCTGGCGGCTGCTAAAGCGTTCACAAAGAACAGTAATCCTAAAGATGAGCTGTTCATTATCAACTTCAACGAAAAGCCTACCCTTGGGCTTCCGCAGTCTAAGCTTTTCTCAGCGAATGCCCGAGAGTTAGAACGCGCCCTGCCTGCGACAGCAGCCGGTGGGAAGACAGCATTGTTTGACGCGCTCGCATTGGGGCTCAGTCACATACACGAATTGAAGCAGGATAAGAAAGCGCTCATTCTGGTCAGTGATGGCGGCGACAACGCGAGCACTCACACGGCTGACCAAGTGATTGCGGACGCAAACAACTCCGACGTGGTGATCTATACGATTGGTCTCTTCAATAAGAATGACGACGAAGCTAATCCTGCTTTCATGAAACAGATTGCGAGTGTCACAGGCGGCGAGGCGTTCTTACCGGCTCGACCCAATCAGGCGGCAAGCAGTTGCAAGCGCATCGCCCAAACAATTCGAAATGAGTACTCTATTGGGTACTCGCCCAATAACGAAGAGGCCGGAACAAAGTTCCGCACAATCCAAGTGACGGTGAAAGCACCGCGCCGTGGAAAGCTAGTTGCGCGCACCCGGACAGGCTACACGCTAACGCCTTAGCGCACCCGGACAGCGAGCGAAAGATCATCGCCATTGTTCTGACTCAAGCTCCGTCTCTTAAAAGGCGATCCTTCTTACAAAGCTGCCCGGCCGACACCCAAAAATCCGTTCCCGGAAATGTGGCACGATGAAGGCGTCCCTTACGTACTCATATTTTGTGCATCGAAAACTAGCTTCTCCGCCCTACGTCTTCGCTTCGATGTGTGCGTTGACCTTTCTGAGCTCCTGCAGCGCCACAAAGCCGGGAGGACAGATGTCGATGGCGAACATGCCGCCCACCCTGGTTAGGACGGTGACGGCAAACAGTGCTGACGTGCCGCTGACGCTCGATGCCATTGGCGCTGTAGAGACAACAGCATCGGTGGATGTCAAGTCGCGGGTTGCCGGTCAGGTGGTACGCGTCGATTTCGCCGAAGGACAAAATGTGAGCAAAGGTCAGTTGCTATTTGAGATTGACCCGCTTCCGCTGCAGCAACAACTCGCCCAGATTCAGGCTGATCTGGCTAAAGATCGGGCTCTGGAGCAACAGGCCAGAGCCAATGTCCTGCGGGATCAAGCGACGTTGAAGCAGAGCAAAGCAATGGCGGATCGCGGCATGGCGCTTTCCAAAGAAGGAATCTATTCGCGCGAGCAGACCGAGCAGGTTGTAGCCACGGCAGACTCCAGCCAGGCTTCGCTGGAGGCGGATCGCGCAGCCGTGGAAAGCGCAACTGCCTCTATCCAGTCAGACCGGGCGCGTTTGGCCCAAACTCAGTTGCAATTGGGTTATACCAAGATTTTGGCACCGATCACGGGACGAGCGGGCGCAATTGCCATCAAGGCAGGCAATCTGGTCAAGGACAACGATGTGGCTTTGGTAACGCTGCTGCAGATGTCGCCAATCTACGTGTCCTTTGGAGTACCGGAGCAACTACTGCCAGACGTGCAGAAGTTTAACGCGCAGCATCCCTTGCAGGTACAAGCATCTTCGGCGCCAGGCACAAGCACCACGGGAACTCTGAAGTTTATCGACAATTCGGTCGACAATACAACCGGCACCATCAAAATGAAAGCGGAGTTTCCGAATCCCGCGCATGCCTTGTGGCCCGGTCAGTTCGTGAATGTGACTGCACGACTGAATTTGGAGCGGAATCGGATAGTGGTGCCAAGCCGGGCAGTGCAGACTGGGCCGCAAGGTAAGTTTGTCTGGGTAGTAGATGGAAGTAAAAACACAGTGGCTATGCGTCCGGTTGATGTACTGCGGACTTTTCAGGCGAGCGGCGGCGAGCAGGCGGTGCTGGGAAAAGGCCTGAGCGCGGGCGAGCAGGTAGTGTCGGAAGGCCAGCTGCGGCTGGCACCGGGGATGAAGGTGGAGCTCCAAGATACCGCCGTACATACGAATGAAGCGAAAGGAACCCCGAGCGGAGTTTAAGGCACTTCATGAATTTCACAGACTTCTTCGTACGCCGTGCGATCACAACCACGCTGATCATGGCGACCATTCTTGGCTTTGGCATTCTAAGTTACTCCACCCTGCCGGTAAGCAATTTGCCGACGGTAGAGTACCCAACCATTCAAGTTGCAGCGGGACTTCCAGGAGCCAATCCGGACATCATGGCAGCTTCGGTAGCTACGCCATTGGAGTCGGAGTTTTCTACCATAGCCGGCATTAACAGCATGACTTCGTCTAGCTCGTTGGGTGAGACAAGTATCACGTTGCAGTTCGATCTGAGCAGGAATATCGATGCAGCTGGGCAGGACGTGCAAGCGGCCATATCCAGAGCGCAAGGCAACCTGCCGGCCAGCATGCCTAGCCCGCCTTCGTACTCAAAAGTGAACCCGGCCGAGCAGCCGATCCTTTACATTGCAATGACATCGAAAACGATGGCGCTGCCGGATCTGGACGAGTACGCTGAAACACGTCTGGCGAGACGAATCTCAATGGTAGGAGGAGTCGCACGGGTGCGGGTTCTTGGAGCGCAGAAGTTCGCTGTGCGCGTCCAGGCAGATCCGGAAAAGCTCGCTGCGCGGACTATCGATTTAGAAGAAGTCCGCAACGCGTTGGCTTCGGGCAGCTCGAACCTGCCTGCTGGATCGTTATATGGCTTCAGCAAGGCCTACACGGTTCAATCCAACAGCCAGCTGACGACAGCACCTCAATTTGGGCAGCTGATTGTTACTTATCGGAACGGTAGCCCGGTACACCTGAACGAGTTAGGATCGGTACTGGCCAGCGTCAGTGATATTCGCTCGCGCTTCTGGATCAATAATCGCCAGAGCATCATTCTGGCAGTGCAGAAGCAACCCGGTTCCAACACAGTGGCCGTGGCTGATGCTGTGAAAGCTCTGGTACCGACGCTACGGCAATCGATGCCGGCGGGTCTTGACATCTATAACGCCTTCGATGCTTCGCAAGACATCCGTGAATCCATTGCCGATGTGAAGTTCACACTGCTGCTGACCATCGGGCTTGTCATCGTTGTGATTTTTGTTTTCCTCCGCAATGTGTCGGCGACGATCATTCCGAGTCTGGCTGTTCCACTCTCGCTGCTGGGAACGTTCGCTGCGATGAAGCTGCTCGGGTTCACCATTGACATCTTCTCCATGATGGCAATGACACTGTCGGTCGGCTTCGTCGTGGATGACGCCATCGTCATGCTCGAAAACATCGTGCGCCACATGGAAATGGGCAAGGGACGCTTTCAGGCTGCCTTGGACGGCGCACGCGAAGTAGGCTTCACCATTGTCTCGATGACGGTTTCTCTGGTAGCCGTATTCATTCCCGTGCTGTTTCTAGGTGGAGTCATCGGGCGTCTGCTGCGTGAATTTTCCATCACGATTGCAATCGCCGTTCTCATCTCCGGGTTCATTTCATTGAGCCTCACACCCATGCTTTGCAGCCGTTTTCTTCGGCATGAGGCTCACCCGCAGGGCGGCTTTTATCAGCGGACTGAGCGGTTCTTTGTCTGGCTCAATGATGTCTACCGAAGGACGCTAGAAGTAGTAATGCGGCATCGGATCTGGGTGCTGGCCACTAGCCTTCTCTTGAGTGTGGTGACTGTTTACCTGTTTGTGGTGATTCCAAAGAGCTTCATGCCAACCGTGGATCAGGGGTTCGCCTTCGGAGGCACGGAAGCGGCTCCCGATACTTCTTTCGACGAAATGCTTAGGCTCCAGGAAAAGGTAAACACGGTACTGGCAAGCAGTCCGTATATCGAGCGGTTTGGTTCCGGCGCAGGCGAAGGCGGGCAGAATTCGGGCTTTTTATTCATGCGCTTCAAGACTGACCCTCATCGGCCATCCGTAACTCAGTTAATCGGGCAGATGCAGAAGAAGTTCTCCGAAATCCCAGGATTGATGGTTTTCCTGCAGGCGCCGCCCTTAGTAACGCTAGGGCAAAACGAAGGCAGAAGCCAGTATTCGGTTGCACTGCAAGATGCTGACACCGGTGAGCTCTATAAGTGGGCCCCTGTTATGGAGGCAAAGCTCCGGTCAATACCGCAGTTGCAGGATGTGTTCACCGATCTTCGGCTAAGCAATCCACGCCTGGATGTGCAAATCGATCGCAATCGCGCGCTCGCTCTGGGTGTCACGCCCGATGTGATTGCCAACACGCTCTTTGATGCTTATGGCAACCGCCGTGTAACTACCATCACGACAGGCGATAACCAGTATGATGTGCTGCTAGAAGTGCTGCCTGCCTATCAGCGCGAACCATCCGCTTTGACGCGTCTGTACCTGAAATCCAACACTGGCAAGATGGTGCCGCTGTCGGCTGTTGCAACGTTGAAGCAGAACGTAGCGCCACTAAGTGTCAACCATATCGGGCAGCTCTCTGCCGTGAACTTTCAATTCAATCTCAAGCCCGGGGTTTCATTAAGCCAAGCGACAACGCTAGTGGAGCGGGCAGCCGAGCAGGTGGGTTTGCCCGATACGATGTCGTTCACTTTCCAAGGCACAGCAGCGGCCTTCCAAAGCTCCATCAGCGGCCTTGGGATCTTACTGGTGATTGCGGTTCTGGTGATCTATCTGGTGCTGGGCATTTTGTATGAAAGCTTCATTCACCCGATCACCATCTTGTCAGGCCTGCCAGCGGCGGGCCTTGGTGCACTACTGACATTACGGCTATTCGGCGAAGATCTGAATTTGTATTCGTTCGTCGGAATCATCCTGCTGCTCGGGATTGTGAAGAAGAACGCCATCATGATGATCGATTTTGCGCTGGAACTGCAGCGCAAAGAAGGCAAGTCACCGGAGGAAGCAATTATCGCGGGCTGTTTGCAGCGGTTCCGTCCGATTATGATGACAACGATGGCAGCACTGCTCGGCTCGCTTCCGATTGCATTTGGAACAGGCGCCGGCGGTGAAGCAAGGCGGCCGTTAGGTATTGCGGTAGTGGGCGGACTGGTGGTTTCTCAGTTGCTGACGCTGTATATAACACCGGTCGTCTATGTGTATCTGGATCGCTTACAGGGCCGGAAGAAGACGAAGGGACTGCAGAGCAAACCGTCACAGGTCTGGCAGCCAGCAGAAGCTTTGGCGAAGTAGCCGGGTTTCAGGAAAATCTGCCCTTACGATTGCTTGCGGGCGAGCCGCAGCGATGGCCGCCATCTAGATATACCTCACCGCACTACAGTCGAAACCCTGCTGCGAGCTTTGCTCAATGCTTGTGATTGACTGCTGAGTGTTCTTGCTGCCATGCTTCGGTTCGGTGAGATCATTTTTGTTGAGCGACGGTTAAGTGGCAAGCTCCGGCAAAGGCGGTTTAGAAGAGCCGCTACTTTCTGACTTATGGGGCTTCATCGCCAGGAACTAACAACGGCAGCAGCCATCGGCAATATACCAAGTAATGG
>CALMAV010000417.1 GCA_937859895.1 uncultured Bryobacterales bacterium
CGGGCTGGCGTTGTGCGTCCACTGTCCAGGGCCGGGGCGCTCCCATCCGCCTTTCGTTGCCACAATCACGCCACCTTTATAGGGAGCAAGTGCTTCGGCAATTAACTCCTCTGATGTATTCGGGCCGTACGAGTCAGCCGTATCGATGAAGTTCACCCCAAGTTCAACTGCACGTTGAACCGTACGAATCGCTTCCTCATGATTTTCCGGCGGACCCCAAATGCCTTTTCCTGTAATCCGCATTGCGCCGTAGCCGAGCCGATTTACAGTCAGGTCTCCGCCTAGAGTGATTGTGCCGGCCGCACTTGCGTTAAGTTCTTTCACCATGCTTGTTCTCCTCTCCCATAGATACAGTCCATCAATTTCATTGCACACTGCGAAAATAGAAATTCCTTGCCGCTTTCCGACACCCAGCGACCTAAACACCCGGACCGCATAGCCTATGGAGCGCTGGCTGCCGTTTGCTTCTTCTGGGGCACAACCTACCTGGGGATTCGGATTGCGATTGAAGAAATTCCGCCACTGTATTTGATTGCCGGCCGCTACGTTATCTCCGGCAGCATTCTGGTGATTGCCGCGGCACTAGGCCGAGCCGCGTTTCCGCGTGGACGCGCGCTGCTCTTAACTGCCGTCTATGGAGCCATCTGCATTGGAGTTGGAAATGGATTTCTGGCCATTGCCGAAGAGTATGTGCCGAGTGGATTAGCTGCTCTGTTCTACACCACTTCGCCTTTCTGGATGGTTGGCATTGATGCCTTACTACCGGGTGGAAAAAGACCATTGCTGTCGACTGTCGGAGGACTAGTTGTCGGGCTCGTTGGCGTCGCTTTTCTGGTAGTTCCATCGCTCTTCAAGGAAGGGCTGGGTGGCCGCACTGTGTCGGGTTTTGCCCTGCTGGAGCTTAGTGCGCTCGGCTGGGTACTCGGTGCCTTGCTGCAGAAGCGGGTTGTCACCGGTGCACATCCTTTGGTGGTGGGGGCGGTGCAGCAGCTGGCGGCCGGGCTCGCTGTGTTTGTGCCGGCAATGATCTTTGAGAAAGCGCCGCACTCCGTTGGCTGGCACTCGGGCTTAGCTGTTGGCTATCTAGTGATCTTTGGATCTTTGGTCGGGTTCAGCTCGTTCATTTACTCGATGACGAAGCTGCCGGTAGCAATTGTGTCAATTTATACGTTCGTGAATCCGATTGTGGCTGTCTTTTTGGGTTCGCTTCTTTACAGGGAGGCGTTCGGGGCTCGCGAATTAATTGCAATGCTGGTTATCTTTGGTGGCGTCGCGTTGGTCCGTTGGAGTGAATCGGATCGTGGTCGCAAGCCCGAGAACTTGCCCGATGTGCCGTTAACTGAGGTTACTTAGATTCGGCTTGATTTTTTTTGTAGGTGCGATCTAGTGAGTCTGCAACTGCTTCCACGAATTGCAACCGAACCTGCACAACACCAATCAAACTCATCAGTTCGCCAACTTCTGCAGCAGAAGGCTTTTCATGAGTGGCAAGAACGGCTGTTGCGCGGACTGAATCATCTAATGCAGCCTGCTGTGCTCGAGAGAGGAGCTCTTGGCCCTCATATATGTCCGCAAATCTCCGTGCATCAGCGTAGGGCATGTATGCTAACGCTCCTGTGCTTTGCGCTGTACGCCAGCTCACGTTATCAAAGGTCTGAAGCGAGTAATTAATAGACATCGAATCCTGTGGCACAGAAGTTCCGCTGCGCATAGCTGTCAAAACCTTCAGATCCTGAGTTAGTATCCTCTTCTGTGTCTGCAAGTCTTGCTGGATACTAGCTAGCTGCCTGCGGTTGGTAGCAATCTCAACATTCAGACTTGCCTCCGCCTCATGCGCCAAGTGTCGATGGTGCTGCCATTCGACAATGCCTTCAATGCCGACCGCAATCAGCAACCCAATCGTAATGGTCAGCAAATGGAGGAGGAAGTCTCTCCAGCTGTGAATCGGTTCGTGCGGCGGGTGGACGTCGAGGCTCAACTCTCTGCGATCGTAACACCAGCCAACTACCGAAGGTGAATTGTACAAGGCATCGTAGTAAGAACTTCAATCCTGGGTCCACGAACTTCCCCAGATTCTGCGATTTCACCCAATAAACCACGATTTGAGATTTGGAATCTTAGGTGCTATAAAACTGTCGCGATACGAAATTAGCTCAGGGAAGAATGGCTGTTCCGCTAACAAACCCGCAGCAGTAAGTCTCACCACCCATAGCCCCTTTTGCCTCCCACAAGACCCCACCCGGCCAGCTTCCCTGAGCACTAATTCGGCTTAAATCAACGTGAATCTCCGTATTGTTTCTCTGCTTCCAAGCGCGACCGAAATCATTCATGCTTTGAGTCTTGGACCGTATCAAACTGGCCGATCGCACGAGTGTGACTTCCCTCCGTGCGTAAAAGACCTCCCGGTCTGCACCAGCTCTACCTTTGACAGTAGCGGCTCCAGTGGGCAGATTGACCAACTGGTAAAAACCCAATTAGCTGCGGCTATGAGCTTGTACCGAGTGGACTGCGACATGCTTCGTCACTTGCAGCCTACTCATGTACTCACGCAGGCGCTATGCAATGTATGCGCCGTGAGTCTTACGGATGTGGAAGCTGCCTTTGCCGTAGAGAGTGGAGTTCAGGCGCGCATCGTAGCGCTGGAAGCTAGTAAGCTCGACGACATCTGGGCCGACATGAGACGGGTAGCTGAAGCGTGTGGAGTGGCACAAGCGGGAGAGCAGGTTATCGAAAAGCTTCAGACGCGTGTGGAAGAGCTAGAAAAGCGTGCGTCGAAAGCAGCCTGGCGTCCGCGGGTGGCGGCTATCGAATGGCTAGATCCATTGATGGCTGCAGGCAATTGGGTGCCCGAACTGCTAGCGAAAGCCGGCGCAGAGAACCTCTTTGGTCAGGCGGGAGAGCACTCTCCTTGGATGAAATTCGACGAACTACAGGCGGCTGACCCGGACGTCATCATTGCGCTGCCATGCGGCTTTGACTTGGCTAAAACGCGGCTTGAAATGCAGGCCATGACAACCCTCCCAGGCTGGGCAGACCTGAAAGCGGCGGAGGCCGGCAAAGTCTTTCTATGCGACGGTAACCAGTTCATGAATCGGCCCGGTCCGCGACTTGTCGAATCATTACAAATCTTCGCCGAAATCTTACATCCTGACCTGTTCGCTCCGGAGTTCGAGGGCGTAGGTTGGGAGCGCTACTAGCGAGTGGCAGACGCAGTTGGAACCATAGGTGAATTGCGGCCTGACGTAAAAATCGCCTTCGGACAGACTGCGTGTACGCCCTTTTTTCCATCGACCAACTGAGTAATCTCCAGATCCACAGCTACGCTGGTCAGCATATAAGCGTCATCGCGGCTGAGATGCTTTTCAGTCATCAAAAAGTCGATCATTTCGTGAGTGGCTAGATCGACTGCCTTATTCAGGTCTTCGTTGAAGCCCATGGTGATGTAACTTGTGCGAGTCTCAGCCCGGGGCCACCGAATGAAGGCGTTCTTATGCACGATGAATGTGAACGTGCCGGTAAGTGAGGTTTCCATTGCCGTGACATCCACTTCGCCGTTACCCATGCCGGCGTGACCGTCACCCACTTCAAAGAGAGCGCCTTTCTGATGAATAGGGATGTAAACTGTGGAACCGGCGGTGAGCTCTTTCAGGTCCATGTTGCCGGCGTGGATCCAGGGCGGGGCACTGTTTAATTTCGCGTCACCGGGAGGCGCAATGCCCATGCTGCCGAAGAACGGCTTCAGTGGGATCTGAATGCCCGGAGCGAAGTTGGCCACCATGCGCTCGCGATCAAGCGGAATAATCTTAGTGCGGGCGTAAGGATAGTCGTCCGGGAAGAGGCCAGTGGTTGGTCCGAAGCCGTTGTAGGCATAGGGGACATCGAGCGAGATCTTCTCGATGTTTACTTCCAGCACGTCACCAGGCTCTGCTTCTTCAATAAACACCGGTCCTGTCAGAAGGTGACCTCCAGGGCCGCGGTCGCCGGTTGGAATCTTTTCGTAGATCTCTTTGAGTGCCGGTTGCACATCTTCTGGCCGCAACCCGGAGGCAAGAAGCCGATTCGGGTTCCCGGAAACAGTCTGGATCTGCACGCGATCGCCAGAGTGGATCCGGAGGGCCGGGCGTGCGTGTGACCAGTAATAGCCCCAACAGATGGATTGCGGAGAAACAGTTAGTGTGTGAGTTTCAGCAGGGAGGAGTGAGCCGATTGCCACCAGAAGTGCTAACGCGAATGGACGCATGGTCCATCATACGGGCAACCGTCTTTAAGCGGCAGCTCGGACGCTTTGCTCAATCGCGTTGGCGATGAGCTCACCGTGAAAACGTCCATTTTCAATGAAGATCTCGTTGGTGTGGGTACCAGCCACAATAACTCCGGCGAGATAAACGCCGGCGCGTTCGCTTTCCAATGTCTGGGTATTCGTAATGGGTTTGGAGGTCACAGGATCGAGATGGATTCCGTGTTCGGCCATGAACTCGAAGTCGGGACGATAGCCGGTCATCGCAAAGACGAAGTCATTCTTAACGGTAACTTCGCCTTCCGGGGTTTCCAGGACCACGTCATGCGAGCGAATCTCTTTGACCGTGCTGTGGAACAAAGCCTTAATCTCACCACCCTTAATGCGGTTTTCGATATTCGGCTTGATCCAGTACTTTACATTATGTGAAATCTCGCCGCCGCGGTGAACCATCGTGACGCGCGCGCC
>CALMAV010000418.1 GCA_937859895.1 uncultured Bryobacterales bacterium
GCTTAAGCCCCGGCTATTGGAAAGACGAAGCGAAAACCCGCGCCGTGTGTCTCGACGAACCGTTTGGCCCGGGCTCGGAGCGAATCTACAAGACCGGCGATTTGGCAAGCATCGGCGAAGATGGCTTGGTTTACCTACATGGTCGGTGCGACTCGCAGATTAAGAGCCGTGGCTACCGAATTGAGTTAGGCGAAATTGAAGCGGCTCTGCAGACAACAGCGGGCATTGGCGAAGCGGCGGTGGTTGCCATCGACAACAGCGGCTTTGAAGGGGCCGTGATCTGTTGTGCCGTGGTTCCGGCCAATGGCACACCTTATGAACCGCAGGTCTTTCGGCAGCATCTGGCGCAACGGCTGCCGCACTACATGCTTCCGGCACGATGGCTACCCTTTGAGGCTCTGCCCTTGAATGGCAACGGCAAAGTGGATAAGCCCCTGCTGCGCGAACAGTTTCTAGCATCGGCCAACACGGCTCCGACGACACAGCCGTCCTAGGCCTGGTTTCCCTTCTAAATCCCAGTTGGTTCTTCCTCTATGTCCACTTGCATTGAGCAAATACAAACTATTTTTTCGCAGGTACTTTACCGCGAGGTCCAGTCGCCACAGGCTGATCTGTTCGAATCGGGTCTGCTCGATTCGATGAGCCTCATCGAGCTGCTTTTTTCACTTGAACAGCAGTTCGGCTTTCAGCCCGACATCAGCGACCTCGATCTAGATCAATTTCGCTCCATTGAGACGATTGCCCACCTCGTGGAATCGAGCACAACAAGGAAAGCATCATGAACATCATTGGTATTAGCGGTCTCGACCAATCCGTCTCGTTCCGGCGTCAGCAGTGGCCCGGGCTGGACGAGCGGGAGTATCGCATCTCACAAGGCCACGACTCGGCTGCGGCTTTGGTCGTTAACGGCAAATGCGTGTATGCGGCTGCTGAAGAACGTTTCAGCCGCAAAAAGCATACCGGCGATTTTCCCGTACATGCCATCAACTATTGTCTGGCCGAAGCTGGGCTGACTATTGACGGAGTCGATGAGATTGCGCACGCCTTTGACTACTCGCCATATAAGGGCATCTTCATGCTTGACCCGGCGTCGGCGAGCCAGTATAAGACCGTTTATTCGCGTGAAGCTTTAGTCGGCGCTGTGCACCAGCACTTTCCGCAGTTTCCGGCCGAACGAATCACTCACGTTAATCATCATCTAGCGCATGCGGCTTCGGCCTACTACACCTCCGGCTGGGACGAGTGCTTGGTCATTGTGCTCGATGGCATGGGCGAGGTGGATAGCGTCTCGGTCTACGTTGCCCGCAACGGGCAGCTGGAGCGGATTCATCGCATTCCGGCCACCGATTCGATCGGCATTCTCTACTCGCTGGTGACGCTGCATCTGGGCTTTGACTTCAATGCCGATGAGTATAAGATCATGGGCCTGGCTCCGTACGGGGACCCATCGAAGTTCCGTTCGTTCTTTGAGCGAGTGGTTACCTTTGGGGATAACGGTTCGCTGCGCATTCCGATTCTTCGGATGCAGGGCAAGGGCGAAGCGGACCACCGCTACTGCGCCACGCGCGAGTTGCTGTCCAGCAGTCTGATCAAGGAGCGTCAGCCGGACGACGAAATCACCGATGAGCACCGCGACATTGCCGCAGCCTTGCAGGAAGTGTTGGAAAACGCGCTGCTTTATGTGTGCGGTTACTTTGGGGCGCGAACCGGTTTGCGCAAACTGGCGTTAGCAGGCGGGGTAGCGCTCAACTGCACAGCCAATGGCAAGCTGCTCAACTCCGGGCACTTTGACGATTTGTACATTCAGCCGGCAGCCGGCGACGATGGCACGGCGGTAGGCGCTGCGCTGCATCGCTCGGCCAAGGGCGGGCACATCGCGAATGTGCGGCAGAGCGTGCCGTTTTTAGGACCGGCCTATCGGAATGGCAATATCGCTTCGGCCCTGGAGCTTGAGTCTGAGCAGGTAGAGGTAGTGCCGTTTGCCACGCTCGAGGAAACCTGCGCGGAAGCGGCGCGCTTGATTGCTGACGGCAAAGTCATTGCCTGGTATCGCGGACGCATGGAATTCGGGCCGCGCGCGTTAGGCCATCGCAGCATTCTGGCTGACCCCGGCCACCCCGAGATGCGCGACCGCATCAATGCCATGGTCAAGATGCGGGAAGCGTTCCGGCCTTTTGCTCCGGCCGTGGCCTTAGAAGAGGTGCACGAGTGGTTTGAGGTTGAGCCTGGCACGGAGCTTCCTTACATGATCACGATTGTCGATGTGCGCGAACCGCATCGCGCCCAACTGCCCGCCATCACACATGTGAACGGCAGCGCCCGCGTCCAGACTGTCTCGGCGACCGATAACAGCGATTTCCATACCCTCCTCGAAGCCGTCGGTCGAACCACTGGTCGCCGCATGCTTCTCAACACCAGCTTCAACGTAAAGGGTCAGCCGATTGTGAATACGCCGGGCGAGGCAATTGAAACGTTCAGGCGCACTGGGATTGACTACCTGTTCCTGGAAAATAACCTGGTTCGGCGCAAGGCGGGAGCAATGCCCGTCTGCCATGCAGCGGTCTGACCGGCGCCGCTTCCGCCAACCTTCCGCATCCTGCCATGTTTGCCATTTTCTTTCTCGGTTTGATTGCCTGCGCACTGTCGCTGCTGCTGACGCCCGTTGTGCGCCAAATCTTCTTTACGCTCGGCATCGTGGACCATCCTGATGGCGAGCGTAAATTGCATGCCCGGGCGGTGCCGCGCGCCGGCGGCCTGCCCATTGCCATCAGCTATGCCGGCTCCATTGCCATCGCCATGATGGTGTTGCCCCAGGGCTCGCACCTGGCGGTACACCATGCGCCGATTTTTGTCTGGCTGTTTGCCGCCGCGGCCCTGATTCTTTTTACCGGGCTGGTCGATGACGCGGTGGGTATGCGTCCGCTGCCTAAGCTGGCCATGCAGCTGGTGGCGGCGGCCATCGCCTGTTATGGCGGAGTGCGGATTATGGCCCTGGCCGGCCAGCCCATCTCCCCGTGGCTAGGCGTGCCGCTGACTTTGTTCTGGATTGTGGCCTGCACCAATGCCCTTAACCTGATCGACGGGCTGGATGGGCTGGCGACTGGGGTGGGGCTGTTTGCCACCCTGACTGCGCTAACGGCGGCCTGCCTGGGCGACAACATCGGGCTGGCGCTGGCTATGGCACCGCTGGCCGGGGCGCTGCTCGGGTTCCTGCGCTACAACTTTAATCCTGCTTCAGTCTTTCTGGGCGATAGCGGCAGCTTAACTGTCGGCTTTCTCCTGGGCTGTTTTGCGGTCATCTGGTGCCAGAAAGCGGCCACCCTGCTGGGCATGGCCGCCCCGATCATTTCTCTACTCATCCCGCTGATGGACGTCAGCATGTCAGTGGCGCGGCGTTTTTTAAGCAACCGCCCAATCTTTGCCGCCGACGGCCGCCATATGCATCACCGGCTGCTGGCGCGCGGCTTGAGTCCGCGCGCGGTGGCGCTGGTGCTTTATACCGCCTGCGCGGCCGCAGCCGTGCTGTCGCTGCTTGACAGCGTGCTCTCGCGCCAGCTGGGCGGCGCGGTGGTGGTAATAGCCGTGCTGCTGGCCGGAGCCGGCATCCGATTCTTGGCCTACGATGAATTCGACATCGCGCGCCGTATTGCCATGAATCGCGGCTTTCGGCGCGCGGTCGGCGAACAGCTGTGTCTGCGGCGCTTTGAGCGCGGCATTGCCCAGGCGCTTACGCTCGAAGAATGCTGGCCGCCTATCCGAGATCTCTGTTACGACTTGAATTTCCAAGCCGTCCGCCTGTTCTCCCCGACCCGAGTGTTTGGCGAGGGGGACGCAAGCGGTCCGGCATCGCCGGCCGAAACCCAGGCGCCCGCACTGTGGCGCCTGGAGATTGCCCTTGTTCCAAACTTAAGTCTGATTCTTCACCGGCAGTGTGATGAACGTGACAAATTGCCAGGAATGGGTTTTATTAGAATTATTCAACAATCGTTAGAGGGTAAGACGGCGGTGCGGCGGCAGTTGTCCGAACCCAAGAGAGCCAAAGCCTTAGCGGCCGTAATGGGCTCCTGATAGTTAGGCCCAGGAAAGGAATCAATCCTCTATGCGTATTGTTCACATTTTTCCGACCTTGAACCCAGGCGGGGCCGAGCGGATGCTGGTGCATGTCTTAATGCACCTGGACCGCTCGCGCTTCGATGTGTCGGCCATCTGTCTCGGCCGTTCGAACGGTTCGGAGTTGGAGGGTCTGTTGGCCGAGGCTCAGGTTCCCGTACAGTTTCTTGGTAAAGGGGCGGGCTTCGACCCGCGCATGTTCACGCGTGTGCATCGGGCCGTGATAGCGGCTCGGCCGGACGTGCTGCATTCGCACGTGCACGTGCTGCGGTATCTGTTCCCCTATATCAAGTACAGCGGCTGGCTGGGACAACGGCCGCGCATGCTGCATACGGTGCATAACCTGGCTGCCTTCGAGGTTGAGCCGCGGGCCCGCTGGATTCAAGGGCTAGCGTTCCGCAACGGGGTCCAGCCGGTGGCGGTGGCTGAAGAGGTGGCGCGGAGTGTAGCCGAACTTTACCGGATGGATGAACCGGTTGTGGTGCCTAATTGCGTCCCGGTTGATCGCTATAGTTGTCCGCAGGTGAGCCGGGAGCAATGGCGTCGGCAGGAAGGATTCGGGAGCGAATCGATCTTGGTGGCCTGCGTGGCTGGATTGCGGCCGCAAAAGAATCATCCACTGCTGCTGGAGGGCTTCGTGAGCACCGCCGCCCGCTATCCGCAAGCGCAATTGCTGCTGGCCGGCGGCGGCGAGCAACGCGAACTGGCTTCCTTAGCCGCGCGGCTGGGGATCAGCGAGCGAGTGCATTTTCTAGGGGTGCGAAGCGATGTGCCGGACCTTTTGGCCGCATCCGACCTGTTTGTTCTAGCGTCGCACTATGAAGGGAATCCGATGTCGGTGATGGAGGCGATGGCGGCCGGGCTGCCGGTGGTTGCCTCGCGCGTCGGCGGCGTCCCGGAACTGGTGACCGACGGGCGAGAAGGATTGTTGTTGTCCTCGCTCGACGGGCAGAGTTTGGCTTCGGCCCTGAACGATTTAGTGGGCGATGAGAGCAAACGCAGGCGCATGGGGGAAGCCAGCCGGCTACGCGCACGCCGCTCTTTCGATGTCAGCCATATGGTGGCAGGCTATGAAGCGCTATATACCTCTGGCAAACCAGTTTTTTCTGGTCTGCTGCCGCACGAGGCGTCACTATGAGTAGCTCGACAGCGGCGGCCGATTGGTCGGCGCGTACCCAAATTCCGTCCCCCCTTCGGCAACCGAGGGGAAGACCGGCGCGCCGGGAACCACTACTGATTCGAATTGCCTTCTTTTTCTTTTGTTGCCTCATCTTTACCATTCCGTGGGAAAACCTGGTGGTGATTCCGGGTGTGGGAACGGTCGCCCGTCTGGTGGGTTACCCGGCACTCGCGGTCGGGCTCCTGGCGGTGCTCGATAAGGGGCGGCTGAACCCGACTACCGGAGGGTTTCTCCTGGTGGTGCTGTTCACCTTCTGGCGCTGCCTCAGTTATCTCTGGACCGCCGCGCCGGATGCAACGGTGATTGAAATCGGCACCAGCCTGCAAATGGTCGCTATGCTCTGGCTGCTGCATCAATTAGCCTTTTCTCAACGGCGACTGCTTTCGGTATTACAGGCGTATGTACTGGGAACTCTGGTCTCGGATATCGATACGATCAATCAGTATCTGCACGGAGTGAATCCGGCCGGAAAATCGCGCTTTTTCGCTGCTGGCTTTGACCCGAACGAGCTGGCTCTCGCGCTGGTTCTCTCGCTTCCGCTCAGTCTCTATCTGGCGAGCGTGACACGCCGGCAATGGCTGGTCTGGCTATACCGCACTCAGTTTCTCGTGACTGCCTGGACGATACTCTTGACCGCTTCGCGCGGGCCCGTGATTGCGGCGGCAGGGATTCTGCTGTTGGTGCCGGCTGTGTTCTTCCGGTCCAATGAACGGCAGAAAGCGGTCCTGGTAGGGGCAACCGCGGTGGCCATCAGCGTGGCTATATTTGCTGTGCCTGCAGCCTCCTGGAAACGTCTGGGAAGTATCGGAAGTGAAATCTCGAGCGGAAATTTAAATGACAGGCGCGTGATCTGGGATGCTGGCCTCGAAACCTTCCGGCAACGTCCAATTTTTGGCGTAGGCGCCGGGGCATTTAGCTCCTCGGTGCATAATTCAACGGGCATTGCCTATGTGGCGCACAACACCTTCTTGTCGATCCTGGTGGAACAGGGGCTAATCGGGTTCGGCATCTTTGTGGCGCTGTACTGTTATTCCATCCGCTTGTGCCTGCGCATGCCTGCCTTTGAGCGCGCTGTCTGGATGGCCATGCTGGTCACCCTGAGCATCGGGGTATTTTCGCTCACCTGGGAATACCGCAAGCCGATTTGGCTGATTTTCGGTCTGATCTCGTTACAGGTGGGTGTTACCCGGCAGCCTTCGCGGGTACTGCGGCTCCGCCCGGTGGCCTCCCCTATTGTGCCCGATCCGTTGAGGTAACCCGGTTTACGCTATGAAGAATTGTTTCAGCGCGATTGTTTGCATAGCTTTCTTTTTTTTATCCGGCGCGTTGCTGCTGCGGACGTCCGGCGCTGAGAGGATTCCGGCTGCTGTGGCCAAGTCGGCTAAAACGGACAGGAAAGGGATGAACGTCCTGTGGTTAGGGGACTTCGGCAAAGCCGGCCTCGGCCGGGACGATACTTCTGTCTTCGAGCGGGCGCTCGCCGAGGCCAGCCGGACCGGGCGCGCCCTGGAGATTCCAGTCGGGCGCAGTGCCTATCGTGTCGGTCCGCTTCATCTGCGCTCTCACACCACGGTACTGCTCGATTCCGGGGTGGTACTGCAGGCACGGGAAGGATATGCCGAGGGGCAGAAACTGCTCAACATCGACGATGTCAGCGAAGTGCAAATCATCGGCTATGGCGCGATCCTGAAGATGAACCGGGCTGAATACAAGACGGGAGAATATCGGCATTGCCTGTCTATCCATGGCTCTAGACAAGTGGTCATCAGGGGGATCAGGTGCCAGACTCCGGGCGGAAATGGGCTGTATATTGGTGGGGACGACCAGAAACCGTTTAGCGAGACGATCACGGTCGAAGATGTGACAGTTGATGGGAGCATCGGCGCGGGCCTTCTGATCACGTCCGCCCGCGATGTAACGGTGCGCCGTTGCCACTTCTCCCAAAGCCACGCGCAAATGCCGCCAAGCGCCAGGGCAGGCACGGTGGAGAGGAGGTCCGGTATCGAAGTTCTGCCGGCGGCTCCGGAGGCGCGGCTGGAACAGGTTCGCCTGGAAGATAATGTAACTACGCACAACTCCGGCGATGGCCTACGATTGATTCTGAGCCGGCAAACCGCGCGCAGCACCCCGGTCAATATCACCGTTTTGCGTCATCGCGACGAGTTGCCCGGCGCTAGCAGTTACTTTGGAAGCAACGAAGCGGCCGCAAGCGGCGCAGTGTCGGGTCAGGTCATCTTCCAGGATTGCGTCAGCCAGGGTGCGCAGGAATATGGGGCTGTGCTGTCGTTTTGGAGCAGCTCCGGAGCCCGGGTTTCGTTCCGCGCCCTAACCGTGATCGATGCCAATGCAGCTAGTTCTACCTGGGACAATGCTGCTGTAGCAGTACGGCGCGGCGGTGGCGGACGCGGCCGGATTGGAAATGTAGAGTTTATCCGAACCACCATTCGGGACACGCGTCGACAGCCCAAATTGGATTACTATTTCAGCTTTGCTGATTATTCGCATATTGGCATTGAGAATGTTACCTTCCGGGACGCGGTAGAGCTTAGTGGTGCCCGACATAAGCAGCAGCTTGGTTTGTACCAGAGTAAAGGTGTCGAGCAAATCCAGCGTGCTGACGATCCGGCGCTGCCTGCGCTGTGGAACACTGCCGAAAAACACGAGCCAGCCACTACTTCGTCCCGTCTCCGGCCGTAGTGCAGCAGTCACTTACCGGCACACTGCAAGTTACCTAAAGGAAGCCTGCGACTCCATGTCATATCGCTATCGCATTACTGTGTTTACTCCGGCCTACAATCGTGCCGCCACACTGCATCGCCCATACGCATCGCTCCGGGCACAAACCATGCGCGATTTCGAATGGCTCATTGTCGATGATGGCTCGGAGGATAGCACCAGAAGGCTAGTCGAAGGTTGGCAGAAGGAAGGGGAGTTTCCCATCCGCTATCTGTATCAGTCGAATGCTGGAAAGCCGGCGGCGTGTAATGCTGGCATTCAGGCCGCGCAGGGCGAGCTTTTCCTTACACTTGACTCTGACGATGGCTGCGTACCCAATGCCCTGGAGCGTCTTCTCTTCCACTGGAACAGCATCCCAGAGAGCCGCCGCTCTGAGTTCAGCGCCGTCACTGCCCTGTGCCAGGATCAGAACGGGAAGCTGGTGGGTACCCTGTTCCCATCCGATCCTCTCGACTCCAACTCGATCGAGCTGGTCTACAAGTATCGGGTTAAGGGCGAGAAGTGGGGATTCCAACGCACCGAAGTTTTAAAAGAGTTCCCGTTTCCAGCCGATTCTGAACACAAGTTCGTCTCGGAAAGCGTTGTCTGGATGGCCATCGCCCGCAAATACAAGACCCGGTTCGTCAACGAGCAGCTGCGCGTTTACTGGATTGACGACGGGGCGGCCGATCACCTGACGACCCTGCGTCCCGAAGTCGTTCACGGGCGCGCCGCCGGTCACCGCATGGTTCTCAATGACCTGATCTCCTGGTTCTCCCAGGCTCCGGAGGCGCTCGCCAAGTCCGCCATTAACTTCAGCCGTTACTCTTTTGACGTTGGTATTGGATGGCGTGAGCAGCTCCGGCAAATACACCCTAAATTTGCTCAGTGTCTTCTGCTCGCGACCCTGCCACTGGGATATGCTTTTTCGCGACGTGACCGCCGCTCCTTATCAGGTACTACAACTGATCGATAGTACTTTTCCGTGTAAGTGAGGTAACTTCAACAGCCGCTAACTGAACTCTTCAATGTGCGTGTTTTAGCGTGTTGTTGGACGGCTGGAAGCAGATATTTCGTCGGGACATCAATAGGAGTTCCCGCGTGAAGCCATCGTTTGACGCTTTGCTGGTCTGCCCGGTCTGCCATTCGGAGCTGCTGCTCGGCCAAGACTATTTTTGTTGTACCGGCTCTGCCTGCCGTCAGCAGTATCCGTTGGTTGGCAGCATCCCAATTCTATTGTCGGAGCACCTGAGTACCTTCCGCATGGCACCTTATTGTAGTCGGCTCAATGAAACATACCAGCCATCCTGGCGAAAACGGCTGCGCCAGCTAGTTCCCCGAATCTCGGGCAATCTAGTAGCGCGGACTAATTTCAAAGCGTTGGTTGTTCGGCTCCTGACGCAAACCGAGCGGCCGCGAGTGTTGATCTTAGGAGGAGCTGAGCGGGGTGAGGGAATCAGTCCTTTGCTGGACGATGGCCGGCTCGAGTGCCTGGAAAGTGATATCGTCATCGGGCGGCGAACAGAAGCAGTCTTCGACGCCAGTTACCTTCCAATACGCTCGAGTTCGATAGACGGTGTTGTGGTGCAGGCCGTGCTGGAGTATGTGCTGGATCCGGCGCTTGCTGTTGCTGAGATTCACCGGGTGCTGAAGCCGGGTGGGATTGTCTATTCGGAGATGCCCTTTTTACAGGATGTGCATGGAGGGCGCTACGACTTCACTCGTTTGACCCACCTTGGGCACTTGCGTCTGTTCCGGCACTTTGAGGAGATCGCCAGCGGAGCCTGTGCTGGACCAGCAACGGCGCTAGCCTGGTCGCTCCAGCAATTCTTTCTAGCGTTTGTACGCTCGCCTTGGCTCCGGGATGGAGTCAAAATCGCAACCGGCTTTTCGTTCTTTTGGATCCGCTTCTTCGATTACTTCTTAGCTGCCACGCCCGGCGGTTTGGATGGGGCAACAGGGACTTACCTCCTGGCTACGAAGAGCGATCTCGTGTTATCGGATCGGAGACTACTCGAAAAGTATCGCGGTGCGGTACCGGTCGGAGACGTTCTGTAAGCTGCTGCTGCCAAACTGCCTGAAAGTTTGCCCGTTAATAGACACAGCAGTACCTCAACGCTCCATAAATGATTTGAGTAGCCGTATAAATGGGAGACACTAGTCACCGGCTTATGCTTCAACGAAAAATTTTTTGCTCCCGAATGCGATTAACGATATTGTGGCTGCCTTTGAGCCTGCTCCTGGCAGGCTCAGCATCAGCACAGTTAGATACACTGCCCAAATCTATAGCCAATTCCAATGCCATGGTGGCTCTGGGCAGCTTTGGCGCGGCTGGACAAGGTGCCGATGATACGGCAGTGTTCCAGGCGGCTTTCAATGGCGCCGCTGCTAAAGGGCAGACCTTGTCTGTTCCAGCCGGTCTATACAACATCCGCCCTCTCTATTTTCCTGCTAACTCTTCGGTGGTCTTTAGCGCAGGAGTGATTGTGCAAGCGCTGCCGGGCATTGGGCAGTATGAGCACCTGCTCAATATTGAGGATGTCCAAAATGTCTCATTGACCGGAACTCCCGGCCAAACCGTTTTTCGCATGAACAAAGCGGAGTACACCTCCGGTGAGTACCGCCACTGCCTGGCTATCCAGGGAGCGACCAATGTCACGGTAAGTGGTATACAATGTAACAATTCTGGCGGTGACGGGCTGCACATATCGGGGAGTGTGCAACCTTACAGTTCAGCAGTGAAGATTCTGAACTCCGGATTCGACAATAACCGTAGACAAGGAATGAGCCTGATTTCCGGCAAAGACATCTTGGTGAGCGATTGTACGTTCACCAATAGCAACGGCACTCTTCCTTCTGACGGCATCGATATCGAGCCGAATGGCGTCACCGACGTGCTCCAGAATATCGACATTGAAAGCAGCAGCGTGACGGGCAACGACGGCGATGGCTTGGCCATGAGCATTGTGCAGATGAATGCCACCAGCGCTCCTATTTCGATCAAAGTTGCTAACCTGCAGTCTGCGCGGAACAAGAAGAGCGGTTTCTTTGCGCAGGATGGTCAAGAAGGAAGGTATCCTGCTGTAGCTGGTACCATCCTGATCTCAAACTCCTCCTCGACGCTCGATGGTACCTACGGGGCGGTAGCGTCGTTCTGGGATAGCAACGGAGCTTCGCTGACATTTCAGAACCTGACTGTGACCAATGCGAACAGTTCGCGATCCACCATCGATAACGCGGCCATTGCAGTCAAGCGGGGCGGAGGCGCTATCCATCCCATGGGTAATGTTCATTTCCTGGGGACTTCTATCACCGACACAGCTAGTTATCTGGATGTTTACTTCACGGTGTACGACTGGTCGAAGATTGGGATCTCGCAATTGCAGTTGATGAATTTCGGTGCGCTAAGCGGCGCCAGGGCAGCGACAGGGTTGTTCAATGGATCCCCTGCACCCTCTGTCAACATCAACTAGCAAGGTTGATTCACGTGAGGGAGTGCGCCGACCGGACCGTGAGTTGCGCTCCTCCCATCAGTGATCAGGAAGAATTTAGCGGTTTGTGCTTGACCGTGGAAGCTATAGCTTTGGAGAGTCCAACCCCCAAAGCAATTCCAGTGATATTGATCAGCACGTCGCGTAGGCTCGGATCGCGCTTAGGAAAGAGCATCTGCAGGAGTTCGCTGCAAATTCCTATAGCGCTTCCTACACCGAGCACCAGGCTGGTCCGGTGCCCCATCGCGCCAAAGATCGAGTAAAGAAGCGCGCCGAGGATCGTATACAGAAACAGATGTACGTTCTTTTCGGCTATGAAATGGATCAGAGAACGATTTTCCGGCTCCAAGCTGCGCAGATGAAACGGTTTTCCGATCAGCGTCTCAAAAGCAGCATCGGCCCAGTGCCCGGCCCAGCCAGTAGAAGATAAGGCGATCAAGCTTAACCAAAACAGGACCACCAACAGCCAGGCGATCGAGCGGTTGCGAGAGGGTAGAGACGACAAACGATGCGTTCCTGGACCGCTCCTAGCGCTCCCCCTCCATTGTAAGGACCTGCCGGGGATTAGGGCAACAAGAAGAGCAGCCCGATGGGACTGACAGTCTTGTCAGTCGTTGGTCCTGACATGAGATAGGCAACACATGAGAAAGCTTCGCTTTACGTCAGCAATTGTGCTGATCTTTGCCCTACTTGCACTGTTATCGGCAGCCGTGCAGGCTTGGGCCACGCGCTACGAGATGAATGAGGATGGCACCTCCTACGTGGAAGTGGCAGCCATGTACCTACACGGTCCCTGGACCGCTGCCGTCAATCCGTACTGGAATCCGCTCTACACGTGGTTTCTTGCCCTGGCTCAGTCCCGCAACGCTCATGGAGGTTTGGCGGATTACGCGAGCGCTCACCTGATCAACTTCATTATTTTTCTCGCCTGCTCGGTTGCCTTTGCTTTTTTCCTTGGCGAATTGAGAAAGAGTCAAAGACGGTTGTTCGATCCAACTCTTTACGGCGAGTTGCCTTTGTGGGCATGGTGTCTGTTCGGCTGTGCTCTATTGATCTCTTGCAGCCTGGACTTAATCACTCTCGTCTGGGTCGGGCCGGACCTGCTGCTTTCCTCCCTGGTGTTTGGGGCGTTGGGTGCGGCGTTAAGAATACATCGATCGCGCCAGGGGGAGAACCGGATTCTGACCTGGTGCGGTCTTGGAATTTTATTGGGCCTGTGTTACCTGGCAAAGCCCGTCGGACTGATTTTCGCAGCCTTGGTTGGCCTTGGGGTGCTTGTCTCGGCACGAGCGCAACGGGTTGCCGGATGGCAGTGGGCGCCTGCCGTTCTCCTCTTTGCCTGCTTGGTGCTGCCGTATATTGGCTTTATTTCAGCGAAAGCACACCGGGTCACGATCAGCTATAACGGACCTCTGACTTACTTGTTCGTCACTGTCGGGCAACCCTATGGTTATCCTCACGGCGTCCCATTACCTCCCGGCAGTACTCTCCTGCATCCTCCGCAGCATCTCTTTGCGAAACCAGCAGCCTACGGGTTTGCTTCTCCGGTGCTTGGCTCGATACCCATTTGGTTCGATACCTCTTACTGGTATGAGGGAGTAAAGATCCCGTTCTCCCCGCGGGGCCAGATCCGCCAGCTGCTGAAAAACGTCCGGACTGCTGCCCGGATTGTGTTGATCAGGCAAGCAG
>CALMAV010000419.1:0-2151 GCA_937859895.1 uncultured Bryobacterales bacterium
TTTAGATACTCTCCGCGAACTCCACAAAGCCGGTCTCACCATTGTGGCGGGTACTGATCAAGCTATTCCCGGCTACTCCCTACATCGCGAGCTTGAAATTTACGTGCAGGCCGGATTTACTCCCAGCCAAGCCTTACAGGCCGCGACTATTGTTCCCGCCCGAGTAATGGGGCTTGATAAGGAACTCGGTACCGTCGAAGTTGGCAAGCGAGCCGACTTAGTACTGCTCGATGCTAACCCGCTCCAGAATGTGAGCAATACCCGTAGGATTGCTAAGACCATAATTAGTGGGGTGGTCTACGATCCGGGTCCGCTTTGGCAATCGGTCGGCTTTCAACCTTAAGAATTTGAATGTCCAATGCACAAAGCGCTTTCACTTCAGTTGAGTACTTAAAGCTGCTGAGTTCAACACTAGGATTTCTTACAGGGACGGCTTTAACACAACAACCTTAGGTCTGCTCTTCGGCTTCGTTATAAATTCCACCGGATTTGGTCGAACAAGTGGTGCCCTACTAAACAGTTTGAGACTCCCGCATCCCTCGTCGTTGTTTAGCAGGACGATTCTCCGACCCTCGCAGAAGCAGAAAACAAATTAGCCATGCTTCGAAACGAACATCCGGACAAACTTCTGCTCCGCATTGCTCTGTACCAATCGCAAGCAGATGAGAAGACAACGGAGAAACAGTCAATTGCTGGCCACACTAGCATGGAAAGCTGGAAGGTCGAGTCCGAGAAACAAAAAGCGGTCGCCTCTCCAATGGCCGAAGCGATTTTTATCAACGGATTTGGCCTCTCCCGAGCCTATCTTCGAAAACCGTCACAGAAGGAGTGCCGTCTAGACTTCTACCTTTGCGCGACATCGAGCTTGGCGCGTCCAAACTGAGTCTTCTTTATGTGGTGAGTGGCCAAACCGGCCCTAATAGCCGCCGTTTCATACATTTGTATTTTCGGTCAACTGGAACCGTAACGCAATTAGACGCTGATTTTTAGCGAACAGAATCGGCCTGACTGAATTGAGCCCTGCCGAGTTGTCCATCTCAGGAGATTCACTCTTTGTCGAAGACACTCGCTATTCCCGGTTCAACCGTTTCGTTCAGCCTGCTTATTATCTGGCGCAAGGAGCCAACCCAGTAAACAACCACTGGCCGGAGTTTGCTTGCATGAGCTTTACTAAGAAACCCGTAGCTGAGTGTGTGACCATTAAGCCGCTACCCTGACTATTGAGCTTCGACATTAGATTGATGTTTACTGCTCGGATGGCATCTCATGAGCCACCACCATACCCTTAACTCCGTCTTTCGTCATACCGTTCACTACTAATCCGACGCTCACTCCGTTCTCGCCTTGCACCTGAATGGTTCGATTCATCGAGACTGAGCGAGAACGGCTGTGATCTCCTCCCGCTATGATTGCGAGCTGGCACACTCCTTTGCGCGGAGTTGCAGAGATCAACCGAAGCTTGAGAGGCCCAAACGTCTGGAAGCTCCCGGATCGTTTTAGCTGAAAGCGAACACGCTCCGGTTCGGGTGCTTTGGTGTTTAGAGCAGGCGCGGCGTCGGTCGGCTCGGCTGCATCTGTAGATGAAGTCGGTTCGGGCGCAGGTGTAACCGCCTGGGAAGTAGTTACCTGGGGCGTAACTGCCGGCGATACAGCGCGCGCAACGGGAGCTGATTGAGTAGCATCGTGACGGAACAATAGGAAAAACACGATTCCGGCACACAGAAGCGTCACGGCAATGGAGATGATCAAGACGCTTCGATTCGGCTTTCGCTCCTGCCTGACCGGCAACGGAGGCGGTGGCTGGGTCTGCGACTCGGGCGCTGGGCCGGCTATGGGGCCATTGTCCTGCAGCATGACATTGATGCGGCGTTCGCGGTAGGACGATCGTGGGGGCTGCGGTGTTGACATGCGACTTACCTACACATGTTGACACGACTGGCCGTATGATATGGTGCGGTTGCGATGACAATCAATCAGCAACTTTCGCGCCGTGGGTTCGTCGCCAGCGTTGCCGCCGCACTTCCTTTGAGCATCCTGGCCGCGCCGGGTGGCAAACACATTCCAGTCGGCCTGGAACTCTACTCGGTTCGAGACGAGTTGAAGAAGAATGACACGACCACGCTGCAGCAAGTCGCCAAAATGGGTTACGAG
>CALMAV010000419.1:2161-3777 GCA_937859895.1 uncultured Bryobacterales bacterium
CGAGTGTGTTGAGTTTTACTCTCCTTATTACGACTGGACCCCGGAACACGCCAAAGAAATCCGCAAGCAGCTGGATGATCTAGGTCTCCGATGCTATTCAACCCACAACGGCAAAGCCTCCTTCTCTCCCGATGGCCTCGGAAAAGCTATCGATCTGAATAAGACTATCGGGTCGAAGTACATTGTGCTTGCCAGTGCCGGCGATATCACTGCTGCCGATGGATGGAAAGGCGTAGCCGAGACGCTCGAGAAAGGCAACGACAAAATGAAGAGCGCCGGGCTCCATGCGGGTTATCACAATCATCAGGTGGAGTGGAAAGCAACTGACGGCCAGATTCCTATGCAAATCATTGCCGATAACACGGATAAAAGTGTGATGCTGCAACTGGATGTTGGAACGTGTGTGGAAGCGGGGGCGGATCCTGTGGCGTGGATTAATGGGCACGAAGGACGGATTCGATCGCTGCACTTGAAGGAGTGGTCGCCGGACAAAGGTTATGCCGTGCTGTTCGGGGAAGGCAAGTGCCCGTGGAAACCGATCCTGAACGCTGCTGAAAAAAAAGGCGGCGTTGAGTTTTATCTCATTGAACAGGAAGGCAGCGCCTACCCCGAGTTCGAAACAGCCGATCGCTGCCTGGTAGCCTTTCGCAATCTGAAAGGTTAAGTCGCTTGTTGGGTCAGCGTAGCCGAAAATAGGCTTCGTGGATCTTCCGCATAGCGAACGCATCTGTGTCTTCATCACCGGAGGCACTTTCGACAAAGAGTACGACGAGATCAACGGGCGGCTCTACTTTCAGGATTCGCATGTTCCTGAAATGTTGACCCGGTCGCGCTGCTGCCTCGATGTAAACGTCGATACGCTGATGATGGTGGACAGTCTTGAGATGACCGCGGCCGACCGGCAGCTAATAGTTGAACAGTGCCGGAGGACCCCGGAGACACGCATCGTGATTACCCACGGTACAGACACCATGGAAGATACTGCGCGGGCGCTAGCTTCCCAGGTTCCAGGAAAGACAGTGGTTCTGACCGGCGCACTGGTTCCATACAAATTCGGAAGTTCCGATGGACTGTTCAACTTGGGTAGCGCTCTCGCGTATGTGCGGACGCTTCCGGCCGGGGTCTACGTGGCTATGAATGGACGCTGCTTCGATGCGGCAGATGTCCGCAAGAACCGGCAAACTGGCTTCTTCGAGACCAAGAGTGAGGAGAGTCAGTAACGTGCCCGACAATTGTGGAGTACTCATCATCGGCGCTGGCGCGGCCGGGCTAAGCGCGCTTCGGGAACTATGCCATGCCGGAGTGGAAGCGGTCTGTCTGGAAGCGCGCGATCGCATTGGAGGACGTATCCTGACGGTGACTGATCCGCTCTCTCCCCTGCCGATTGAGTTAGGTCCGGAGTTCATTCATGGACGGCCTCCGGAGACTTGGCAGATCGTCAAACGGCATCGCCTCCCGGTGTACGACTGCGAAGAAAATGCAGTTCACATTGTCGATGGACGCGTGCAGCAAGCCTCGGACGCATGGGAGCAGATGGGCGCCATCACAGAGGAGATGAAGCGAGTCGCAGCCTTGGGTGCTGACCCGGTGTTCAGCCAATTCATTCAGGCGACCGC
>CALMAV010000419.1:3787-6094 GCA_937859895.1 uncultured Bryobacterales bacterium
GTTATGTGGAAGGCTTCAATGCTGCAGATAAAGACATCATCGGCGTAGCTTCACTTGCGTTAGATGCCCAAGCGGCAGAGGCCATCGATGGAGACAGAAACTTCCGATTCGCGAACGGGTACACGAAGTTCGTTGAGGCCTTGCTGGCCGAAGCACGTGCGAATAGTGCGCAACTTCGCTTAAGCAGCATCGTGGAGGCAGTGCGGTGGGAACGGGGCAGGGTAGAGGTCCAGGTACGCTCGGCTCTGAGTGGTCAGCGCTGGACGACCAATGCCAAGCGCCTGCTGATTACCGTGCCTCTCGGAGTGCTGCAGGCCAATGACATTACGTTCTCTCCAGTGCCTGAGCATATTTCGGACGCAGCGGCTGCATTAGCATTCGGTCAGGTGATGCGAGTGGTTCTGCGCTTCCGCGAAGCTTGGTGGGAAGAGCGCGAAGACTTGGGTGATGCCGGGTTTTGGCTATCGCGCGAACGATACTTCCCGACCTGGTGGACTACCTTGCCGATGCGTTCGACTCTTTTAACAGGATGGAGCGCCGGGCCGCGTGCGAATGCGTTAGTTGGCAAGCCTCAATCGGAAATCGTGAAGTTGGCAATAGAAGATTTGTCACGTGTGACGCTGGTTTCGCCCGAACAATTGCAAGCGCAACTCGAGGCCGTGTACTTCCACGACTGGCATGCGGATCAGTTTGCGCGAGGTGCTTACAGTTATGTGCCAGCCGGTGCTATGGGCCTGCGCAAACTCCTGACTCTACCGGTGAACGATACGCTATTCTTTGCCGGTGAGGCGACCGAAACTGAGGGGCACGGAGCCACCGTGCACGGAGCCATCGCAAGTGGCCGACGCGCTGCAACGCAGGTATTGAGGAGTCTACCGTAACCAATGATTATCAATTCAATGACAAGACGCTTGTGGCTTTACAGGGCCTCCGGAGCTCTCCTGTTAGCGAAGTCAAAAGCCGCCGTGCAACTCGGTGTGCCCGATTGGAATTTGCACTTAGATGCCGATCCCCGGGCTGTTGAGAAAGCGGCTTCGCTTGGCTTCGCAGGCGTGCAAATCTCTTTTGGGCGCAGACTGGTGGACGACAAGATGCCGGTAGATCACCCGGAAATAATAGCTGCCTATTTGGCAGCATCGAAGCAGTACAGCTTGCCGATTGATGGAACCTGCGTGGACCGCCTGCATGATAACGGGCTCAAGAGCGATCCGCTTGCGACACGTTGGGTTCTTGATGCCATCCGGCTTACCCACGCTCTTAGCGTCCGTGTTCTTCTCCTGCCTTTTTTCGGACGTTGGGCAATCGAGACACAAGGGGAGAAAAACCGCGTTGCTGACAGCTTGCGCGAACTTGCGCCGGAAGCGGAAAAGGCGGGAGTAATCCTGGGCCTGGAAGACACCATTTCGGCCGAGGATAATGTCCGTATTATGGACCGGGTCGGGTCGAAGAACGTTCTTGTTTACTACGACGTTGGTAATTCGACAAAGGCCGGTTTTGATCCGGCCCAAGAGATTCGCTGGTTGGGCAAAGATCGCATCTGCCAGATTCACCTAAAAGACAATCCGCACTGGCTTGGCGAAGGCCCAATTCAGTTTGCTCCCATCCTGCAGGCAATCAGAGACATCGGCTGGGGAGGCTGGGTGAACCTGGAGACCGATATTCCTTCCGGTCCTCTCGACGTGGGTCTGCGCCGGAATCTGGATTACATCAGAGGCTTGATGCAGTCGCAAGCGTAGAAAGCTAGGAGTTAAAATTCGCGAGTTTGAACGAGCTTCAGAGCTAGCAGGAATAGCAGCATCGATAAGGAGAGCGAGATGAGCATTGCGGACCAAGGCAACTGATGCGTGATAAGCGGAGATGCGTCTGTCGTAAACACAAAGACATTGGCTGATGGCGGTAGCGCGAGTCGCGACACTCCCCACCAAGCCAATCCAATCGCAAACAAACTTCCGTACATCTGCCAAGTCTCATCTAAGAAAGTCGATATAGCTACCGAAACAAAGTAGAAGCAGGCGGTACAGACAGCTGAGGTCAAGATCAGCCGGAAGACATCTACGATCGTCGAGTTTCCTCGTATCAGTGCAAACAGGCTCCAAGCAGAGACAGTCATCAATGCATTTAGGCCGATTGTTTCCAGTAATCCCAATGCTGCGCGTACCGCCAGCAGCCGAAAACGGCTGACTGGTAGAGAGAGGGTGAAGTAAGTAGATTCTTGGAGGCCTCGACCTGGCCGGAAGGAAGATTGGGTCGTTATGCCCGTGCCGGCCAGATTAACTGCTGCGAGGATCGAAATGATCAATTGCATGA
>CALMAV010000420.1 GCA_937859895.1 uncultured Bryobacterales bacterium
CAAGTCCTAATTTGTCTGTAAATTGAATCTCCTATAAGTTGATCAGTGCTGTTGATTCGCTGCCGTAGTGGAGGGCGGAGCCCGGAACGGAGGCGATGAATCAGGCGGCGCTTGCGGCTGGTTCAATGCCGGCAGGTTCCGAGCATTCCTCCATGTTCAAATAAATGCGCTCCATCCATTCCTGATTCAGTTCGATCATCAACGTGCTCACTAGACGCACGCAGGCCTGCTCGTTGGGAAAATCCGAATGACGCGTGTGCGCCGCTTAATCTCCTGGTTCACCCGCTCGAGCAGGTTAGTCGAGCGCATCCGCTTGCGGTGCCGCTCTGGCAACTGATACACCGCCAGGATTTCCTCGGCACCATTGTCCAGCAGCACGGCCGCTTTCGGCGTACGGCGCCCCAGCGCTTCCACCGCTTCTCCGACTGCTCTCCGGGCTGCGGTTAGCGTCGGCGCTTGGGTGACCGCTTTGACTTGTGCCAGCACCGCCGCTTTGTCGCGGGCACCTGTGTGATTAAGGAGGTTGCGCAGAAAGTGCACTTGACAGCGCTGCCAAACCACATTCTGAAAATGTCGTTCAATGGCCCTCACCATGCCCCGACGGTCGTCCGAGACTACGTATTGCACACCGCGCAACCCGCGCCGGCTTAAGTCGCTGAACACCTCGCCCCAACTCGCTTCACTCTCCGAATCGGCAAGCCACACCCCGAGCACTTCCCGATACCCTTCGGTGCTTACACCCACCGCCAGCAGCACGCCTTGACTGATCACCTGGCCCCCACGCCGGATCTTTTCGTACCGCGCATCGATGGTCAGATACGGATACTTCTTCTCAATCGGCCGCCCGCGCCACCCCTCCACTTCGCTGTCCAGCTTCCCCGCCAGCGCCGACACCTGGCTTTTGCTGATCTCCAGCCCACACAGCGCTTCGGTGATGTCGCGCACCTTGCGTGTCGAGACCCCTTCCACATACATCTGCGTGATGGCCAGAACCAGTGCCTTTTCGCTGCGTCCGTAGCGTTCGAACAGCTCACTTTGAAACTGTCCATCACGATCCTTAGGGACCATCAGTTCGAGTTCCCCTACCCGCGTCTTCAAGGTGCGCGGCTTATAGCCGTTGCGATACCCCCGCCGCTCCCCGGTCCGCTCATAGCTGTCGGCTCCCACAAACGCCGTCATCTCCGCTTCGAGCACCTGCTGCACCACACGCTCGACCAACCGCCGCATGCCGTCATCGCCTGCCGCCGCCGCTCCTTGCCACAGCTCTCTCAGTTCGCTATCGTTGCTCTTGCGAGCCATCGGTTCTTTCTCCTTTTACGTTTTCTTGACAAAAACATTCTAAGGAGATCCTGTTTGGCTCGCTCTGCCGCGCCTCCCGCTCGGCAACGCTCACCCTATTTACAGAAGTTTAAGGACACAATCCTTAGTGCGATCAACGATCAAGACCAGACAGGTTAAATACTACGAGGCCCAAGCACAGGACGAACCGCCCCAGGGAAGCGGTTCCCAGGCTCCATTCTTCTTCTGTAAAACCGAAAAGCCACCCCCTCCACAATGGCCGCTGCACCAATGGTTCACTTGGACTACTGCTATGTTCTTGGCGGGATTGAATCCGACTGGCGAAAGAAGAAGATATCCCCCAGACTTGGGATAACTTACATAGAAACCCTTCCAGCCGCTGCCGCCCTTGCTGAAGTACACATCACCCTCCTCCTTGCTCAAAAGCACGTACGGCCGCGCGAGAGCAAAGCGTGGTTACAATCGCCAAAAACGTTTTGTGAGGTCTTTGTAATTCTCAATGGCTGCCGCAAGTAGATTGGCAGAGTTGCCGTCCGGCTTGAGGCACATCTCAGAAGATACCGTCTGGGCGGCTATCACCAGCGACTCTGCTTTCGCCTCTTGCCAAATCCAGTCCTGCGGAATTAAGGTCGAATACACGCGGTAAGCTTCCTCATCCTCGTAATCAGCACTCTTTGCGGACTCTGACTGAGCGGAACGAAGCAGCGGATCTATACCAATCGCTGCAAGCAAGCACACCATTTGCCGCCGCGAGTACACAGTCATGTTGGCATCATAAATCGCGGGGTGGCCCAAACGCATGGGTAAACGCGTTCTGCAATTCGGCATTGTCACGCTCGCCGACAGCCGCCTGAACGTTCTTATAGACTGCCTCTGAATTCTGGTAAGCGGGAATGGCATTCAGATAGATATACGTGATATATGTATATCTATGCAGATATCCAAATGGGGCAATAGCTTGGCCGTCCGTCTTCCCGCTGCGGTAGTTGAAGCGTTAAAGCTTAAGGAGGGCGATGAGATCGAAATTAGTATTGCCGGCCAGCACCATTTCGAAGTCGCTCGCGATCGCAGCCGTGAGGAAGCTATCGAGGACTTACGTCGTTTAGCGAGGCCTCTACCGGCAGGATTTAAGTTTGATCGCGAAGAACTGAATGAGCGTTAGTTTCCTTGATACGAACATCTTGGTTTACTCAATAGCTGAAAACGACTTCCGGGCCGAACGGGCAAGAAACTTACTAACAGAAGGCGGCGTTTTGTCCGTTCAAGTCTTGAACGAGTTCGTAGCAGTAGCTCGTCGCAAACATAGAATGGACTGGGTTGCAATTCAAAGGGCACTCGCAGATTTCCTAATTCTTTGTCCACGCCCAGTATCACTAACGTTCAAAACCCATAAGACTGCTATTCAAATTGCCGAGCAACATGGGTATAGGATTTACGATTCTCTTATCATTGCTGCGGCTCTGGAATCAGGTTGCAAAACCCTTTACTCGGAAGACTTGCATGATGGCCAGGTAGTCGGAAGTTTGATAATCCGCAATCCATTTAAGACATAGCGAATTCGTATCAAGGGTGAATGCTTCCCGGCTGTTGGAACGAGCAATGGTCTTGGACCATAGTCAGGCCCGTCATCGAAGCATTCCCAAAGCCTGCTTAAACACATTCTGCAGTTCGGCATTGTCACGCTCGCCGACAGCCGCCTGAACGCTCTCATATACTGCCTCTGAATCGCGATGGATAGCCAGCGCCTCTACCGCAGTAACAGCATCGCCCAGGCGCCCGTTACGGACAATGCCAAGTAGAAAATCAAACGCCTGAGGATCTCGCGAATTACTGATTGCACGAAGAATAACCGGCTTCATCTGCGGCTTCAAAAATCCTTGCCAGGTCTTCTGCAGCAGAGCAACCGCCTCAGGCAGACGCGAGGCACCCAAAGCTAGTGCAGCAAACTCGGCCACTTCCTCGTTGTAATCCGGCTCGCCTCTCTGCAGAAGAAAACCCTCAACAAACGGAACAGCGCTGCCGCCCTCCACAGCTAGCAATGACTCCATCACTTGGCCTGTAACAGCCGATTCACGGTCGCCCAGCTGCGCCTTGATCCGCAGCATCAGCGCTGACTCCCGGCCTTCCATCTGCTCCAGAGCGCGAGCCGCTTCCAAGCGCACCGGCACACAAGCGTCGGTAAGCGACCGGAGCAGATGCCAGAGCTTATCCTCACGAACCAGATCCAGACACTGCACCAGAGCAAGGGTGCAAGTAGCGCGAAGGTCAGCCGCTGTATCCACCTCGCTACCCCACACCGGCTCCCACTGCTGATACGACAGGCCGCGAACAAAGGGAGCCGACTCCGAGTAATCGAGAGCCTTCAGGGCCTTTGCGATGGCTGTTTTGCCCCAGCACTGCGGGTCGCGCTTGGCGCCATCTTCGAACAATTTTGAGTACGCGGCGAGCAAATCCGGAACCAGCGCGCGAACCTGCAAGTGTGCCGTAGCAGCAGCCGCTTTTGCCACAACAAGATTCACGCGATCAGCCAGGCAGGCGCGTAAGCCTGCAATCGTTTGGGGCACGTCGCCCAAATCCTGCAGCGACTTAATCAACTGGAGCTGCTCTTCGATCTTGCGGCTCGGCATTTAGGTCAAGTATGTATCGCCGATAGAATGAACAATATGCGGAACTCTGTTTTCGGGGCGCTATTGGCGCTGATCCTAAGTGCTTCGAACAGCTTTTCCGCCAAGGCACCGTTTACCTTTGACGCCATGATGAAGTTGGCGCGGATCGACGACCCACAGCTGTCGCCCGATGGTAAGACTGTCGCATTCACTGTCCAAACTATCGATCTGCCAGGCAACACTAAGCCCACAGCCATCTACACGGTGCCAGTGGCAGGAGGCGCTGCGGTGCGAGTCACTCCCGAGGGATCGTCGGCCACTCGGCCACGCTGGATGCCTGATTCCAAGCGCCTGCTTCTGCTCTCTGACCGCGGCAATGGGATGCAGGTCTGGTCCGTCAATGCGGACGGAACTGACAGCAAAGCAGTGACCGACCTGCCCACTGGCGTTGATAACCAGATCATTTCGCCAGATGGGGAACTCATTGCGTTCACGGGCGAAGTGTACCCAGAGTGTTCAGCGGCGAACGCCTCTCCAGGTGTAGAATTCGACCGAACCTGTAACAAGGCTAAGCTCGACGCTGAGGCAGCATCAAAGCTCAAGGCAAGAACGTACACCTCACTGCTCTACAGGCATTGGAACGCGTATACGAGCACGCGTCGACAGCACGTGTTCCTTCAACAGGTGAAGAGCTCTGAGCATCCTCGTGACATGACTCCGGGCCCCCTCAGTGCCCCTCCCTTTGCGCTGGGCGGCCTCGATCCCCTGGCCTTCTCGCCTGATAGTACGCAGCTAACGTATGTGGCAAATACCGACCCGGATGCAGCCACCAGCACTAATTCAGATTTGTTTACCGTTCCCGCAGCGGGGGGAGCTGCAAAGCGTCTGACCACCAATCCTGGCGCTGATGAGGGACCAACCTATTCACCCGATGGAAAGTATTTGGCCTATCGCACCCAAACCCGCGCCGGGTATGAAAGCGATCAATGGCGTCTAGCAGTCCTTGACCTGTCTACGGGGCAGACAACGTCTCTGACCGACAGCCTTGACAAGTGGGTGGAGAGCTATGCGTGGTCACATGATTCACAGCGCATCTTTTTTACCGTGGATGACCATGGCTCGACGCCTCTGCTTTTAATCAACGTCGGAGGCGGTGCCGTACGCACGGTGGCACAAGGACCAACCACCATCAGTTCTGTGCAGTTTTCCTCCGATGACAAGACGATGATTTTTGCCGAGCAGAGTGGCTCGCATCCGGCAGAGATCAAGCGTGCGTTCTCCAAAGGTGGTCCAGCGCTAACCCTCACACACTTCAATGAAGCCGTTCTAGACGCGTATCAGCTAACACCGCTGGAAAAGATTACGGTGGATGGAGCAGATGGAGTAAAGGTGGACAGCTTCGTGGTAAAGCCGCCGGACTTTAACCCCGGTGTGAAGTATCCGGCATTGGTGACCATCCACGGTGGGCCAGAAGGGGACTGGGGCGAAAGTTGGAGTTATCGCTGGAACGCTCAGGTGCTGGCCGGAGCAGGCTATGTGGTGATTCTGCCCAATCCGCGCGGCTCCATCGGCTATGGGCAGAGCTTTACCGATGCGGTGAATAGCGACTGGGGTGGCCACGCCTATGACGACCTGATGGCGACAGTCGACTATGCCAGTAACCTGCCATATGTGGATCGCGACCGCATGGTGGCCGCAGGCGCCTCCTACGGCGGCTACATGATTAATTGGATACTGGGCCACACCGACCGGTTCAAGGCTTTGGTCACTCACGCCGGCGTGTATGACCTGAACAGCGAAGCAGGGACCACGGAGGAGCTGTGGTTCGCCAAGTGGGAGTTTGGTGGTTTTCCGTGGGACAACCCTGAGTTGTATGCCAAGTGGTCGCCCAGCAACTACGTCAAAGACTTCAAGACGCCCACGCTGGTGACACACGGCGAGTTAGATTATCGAGTGCCGATCGGGCAGGGGCAGCAACTTTTTACAGCGCTGCAGGAGCGAAAAATTCCGTCAAAGCTCGTGCAGTTTCCAGATGAAGGGCATTGGATTCTAAAGCCACAGAACAGCCAATACTGGTACGCCACCGTGCTCGATTGGCTGGGCCAATATACAAAACCAACTGCTGCTCCGGGGGCAGCAGCGGTAGCACACTAGGCAAGTTGGAGGCTCGCTCCGAAGCCTAAAAGCGAGTCATTGAGAATGGGAACAGTTCCAGTTGCCCATGGCTCAAACCACCATCCGCAGGAGATCTGTCTTTGCCCTCGCCAGTACACGGCTGGTGGCTATCTTGGCCGTACTGGGCCCGGGCTTCGTTACCGCAAACGTAGATAACGATCCTGGCGGCATTCTTACTTACTCGCAGGCCGGTGCAAAGTTTGGTTATCAACTTCTCTGGACCCTAATACCGACCACCATCGCGCTCATCGTTGTGCAGGAAATGGCGGCACGCATGGGCGCCATTACTGGCAAAGGCCTGTCAGATCTGATCCGCGAAGAATTCGGACTTCGTGCAACATTCTTCACCATGCTGGTACTGAGCGTGGCTGACTTCGGGAACATCATCTCTGAGTTCGCGGGACTGGCATCAGGCATGGGCCTGTTCGGCGTCAGCAAATACATAACGGTGCCGCTCGGAGCAGCGCTGGTGTGGACAGTCATCGTGCGTGGCCGGTATAAGCGCGTTGAAACAATCTTAATCGTCGCCTCGCTGGTGTACTTCGCCTACCCGGTCTCAGCGTTCCTGGCCAATCCCGATTGGAACCTCGCAGTGAAGGAAACCTTCCTGCCGACGATAAGTAAAGACCCGGCGTATTTAGTAATGATTGTGGGACTTATCGGCACCACCATCACGCCCTGGATGCAGTTCTACCTGCAGGCTGCAGTAGTGGAGAAAGGGGTTGACGCCCGCCACTACGGCCTGTGCCGTCTCGACGTGATCATCGGCTGCATTGTCACAGACGTAATTGCGTTCTTCATCGTAGTGGCATGTGCAGCGACGATCTACAAGACCGGGAATCGCGAGATTACGGACGTGGCCCAGGCGGCTTCAGCACTCATCCCGTTTGCAGGCAAGTTTGCTTCGCTTTTGTTTGCAGTTGGATTAATCAACGCATCGCTGCTCTCGGCCGCTATCCTGCCGTTGGCTACGTCGTACAACATCTGCGAAGGGCTTGGGTTCGAGTCGGGCATCGATAAGCGCTTCTCCGAGGCACCTATCTTCTACTGGCTTTACACGCTGCTGATCGGCGGTGGGGCAGCATTCGTGCTGATCCCAAATCTACCGCTGCTGAAATTCATCCTCTTTTCTCAGGTAGCCAACGGCATCCTGCTGCCGTTCGTGCTCGTCTATATGCTGCTGCTGGTAAACACACCGCGATTAATGGGAGCGTTCAAAAACAATTGGTGGCAGAACGCTATCGCCTGGACCACGGCGATTGTGATGATCGCGCTGACCTTAGGTTTGATTTACAACAGCGTGATAGGGTAAGCGCCGTTGTTTGCCATAGCTCAAGGGAAACCCACCGGTCGAGCAAAGGCAGGTTTACTCTTGCCAATATCCATGCGTTCGATTAGGCCGTTTGCAATGGTAAGGACATGCAAAAGCATCTGATCTGAAAGGATATCGCCGTTCAGGTTCTTGATCAATTGATGAACCTCGACATCCGTTCTGCCCGCCTCATTGTCTGTCACTTGAATAGGTTCTACATGAGGATTGAACTCTGCCCACTGACGTGTCCAGTAAGCACGGATCTCTTCTTTTCCAACGACTCGACCGCGCTCCGAAGCTCTAGGCCGATCAATGTTCTCACTCATCATCGCGAGTGCGCCCTCGATATCCATCCGGTATAACCTGCACGCGTAGGCGAATACTGTGTCATCATGCACCAGTCCTGCCGGTACCAACACAGTGCCGAAGCCGCCTTAACTGAAAACTAGGCGCTTACCTTCAAGAGCGTTCACCTCCGCCTTTGCCCATGAGCCGGGTTGCAGGATTTCTTTTGAGGGAACTGCCATGCCCCAATCTACCTTTCATGTCTGGTGCTCATCACGACAAGAAGCCCTGAATGGAGGCCCAAAGGCGAGACAGACGGCTATGATTGTACGTCGTGTGCTTGTTCCGGGGTGGAGCGACCTTAACGGGCTGAAGGTACTTTAATTGAATGCCGGCGTATTGGCTGGCAAGTTTTCGCCATTGCTCCTCGCCAGCGTCGATGGTCATCTCAAGAGATTCTACTAGAAACTCGTGATTGTAGACCTCACTGCCTTCTTCAAGTGCCGTTAGTATCCGAAGAGTGCCGCTGTGGTGATAGCCGTTCCAGTATCCGAATAAAGAACAGGCTTCCCCAAAAAATTCGGCAATTTCAGGGTGCGCGGAGAGGCCATCACGGTAGGCATCGGCCATCTCGCGTACTTTGTCGCGAACAATTAGATCCGCTGCTCTTAGTGGTTTCAATTTCTTATAGATAACTGGGTAGGATTGGCCGTCCTCAACCATATCTTTAGTGGCGCGCAGGGTTGTTAAGTAAGAGGTGTAGGCCACCTGCAACTCAATGAAGTACGGGGCGACGATGTCGTTTATTAGGTGCTGGTGATTTTCATCGCGCGTTTTGAGAAGGCCGATAAGGCGTTCAAGGACGGATACAGCGCCGGTTATTTGCTCAGGTGAGAACGCTGGCAGCACTGTCCAGATTATGTACTAGTGCTCGTTACAAATGGAAAGGGCAAAAGTCACATTTTATCGCCCGTCACGGCATCCAAGCAATCGGATGAAACCGGCTGACGATCACCCATGTATATAACAGGGTTTCTATAGCTAAATGCTCTTTGTAGTCTTCACTTCGGATAGTTAGCTCGGGATGGTTCGCGGCAGATGCCGACCGCATAGCGAAAATGATCTCGGCTGTAATTGGCTTCAGGTCGTAAACCGCTTGAACGTGATAGGGCCGCTTCGGTTCCGCTTTCATGACTTACGAGTCGGCTGCTCTCGTTCCTTTGGTTATTGCGCAGGAAGACGAACAGCCTGACTCCGACCCTTCGAGACAAGCTTCGCTTTGTCCATGATTGAACCCCTATACCAGTATCGGTAACCGACTTTTGGGAGATCGTATATCGTAAACGAGTGCACCGCCTTACACTCTCCTTATCGGTCCTCGTCCTCAGCGTTTCCGCCTGGGCACAGAAGATCGAGGAAACCATGCCGACAGGGCCTAACCCAAATTCGCAGTATCGATTGGGGCCCGATTCCATGCCGCAGGAAGGTGTGCCGAAAGGTGAGATTCGCGGGCCCTTTCATCTGCCCAGCCAGGCCTACCCCGGCACTCAGCACACCTATTGGGTCTACGTTCCAGCCCAGTATGATTCGGCAAAGCCCACCGCGTTGATGATTTTTCAAGACGGCCAGGCATTCAAGGATGAGAACGGCGACATCCGCGCTCAGAATGTGATGGACAACCTGATTTACCGGCGCGAGATCCCAATCATGCTAGGAGTGTTCATCAATCCAGGACGCACGCCGGAGCAAGCCGAGCCCTCACCGCAAACTGGCTGGGGCGATGGCACCACCAATCGCGCAACCGAGTACAACACGCTGGACGACTGCTACCCGCGCGTCATCACCGAAGAGCTGATGCCAGTGTTGTCACGAGAGTACAATCTCTCCAAAGATCCGGAACAGCACGGCATTGGCGGCTCAAGTTCCGGCGCGATCGCAGCCTTCACCGTGGCGTGGGAGCGGCCCGACGCCTTCCGCAAAGTGTTAAGCAACGTTGGCAGCTTTGTGAACCTCCGGGGCGGCGACGCCTACCCTGACCGCGTCCTCGCTGCCGAACGAAAACCGATCCGCGTCTTCCTATGCGATGGGCGCAACGACCACCGAGGCATGGTGAGCGGGGTTGGTTACGATCAGCGAATGGATTGGTTTCTGCAGAATGTTCGAATGATGAAGGCTCTGACGCAGAAAGGTTACGACGTGAACTACACCTGGGGATTGAATCTCCACGGGCAGAAGTTCGGAGGTGCCATCATGCCGGACATGATGCGCTGGCTCTGGCGAGATAGCCCAGTCTCAACAGATCCAAAGGATATGGTGGAGCGCGGGTTTCGGACGCCCGTAGGAAAATAGCCCCGCCCGTCGGTTACGGTGGATGTTTGCTTGGCCCCGGAACATTTCTGCGGTTGCCGGGCGAGTGCTTCCCGGCTTTGTCTATAACGTCGCGAGCGGACTTGTAAAGATCGTCGTACCGCCAGCGCCGATTCATAGCGCGTGAACATCCCTTTCAACGTCCCTCTGAGCTTTGCAAGCGCAAAATCTATGCGCGTTTTCAGCCAGACATCTTAATGTCACTCCGGGCAATACCGAGTGTTTACTGGCAAGCAATCACACGGTTAGCCTTCCACAAGCTTGTACATTGGGGAACATCATTATGGACGATCGTCGCAGTTCGCATAAAGAGATAGCGCCGTCGAAGCACTTAACCATTGGCTGTTTCGTGTTTGCGAGGCAAGACCAGATCGATTTCACGGGGCCCTTCGAAGTGCTCTCTCGTCTGCCTAACTCCACGGTGCATGTCATTGGAAAAACGAAGGACCCCGTTCGTGACGTGAAGGGTCTGATTCTGACTCCGGAGATAAGCCTCGCCGAAGCTCCGCCGCTCGATCTGCTGCTTGTTTCTGGCGGGCTAGGACAGCAGGCGCTTATGGAAGATCAGGAGATCCTGTCTTTCATTAAGAATCACGCGGATTCGGGCAGATATCTGTTATCGGTCTGCACCGGTGCTCTACTCTGCGGCGCTGCCGGCGTCCTGCGAGGCCGGCGAGCTACGGCTCACTGGGCTGCGTGGGACCTTCTTCGTTACTACGGGGCAATTCCGACCAAGGCGCGAGTCGTCGTGGATGGAAACTACATCAGCACGGCTGGCGTCACTGCCGGCCTTGATGGCTCCCTAACCATAGCCTCTATGCTTCGCGGTGATTTGGTTGCTCAGCAGATACAACTAGAAATCGAGTACGCTCCAGACCCTCCGTTCCACAGCGGCACGCCCGAGACTGCACGGCCAGAGGTGGTAGAGGCGTTCTTTAAGCAGTATGGGGATGTGAAAGAATCCCGGGAATCCGAAGGGAGGTATTTCGCAACCAAACTCGGAACAATGAAGTAAGAAATGCCGATTTCCGGTTCCTGTTTTCTGACAACGGACAGAACGAAGCTGGCTCTGGCGAGATAGCCCGTATCGACAGAGCCGAATGATCTGGTGGAGCGCCCGTTCCGCGCGAGGCACCAGAGAAGTCCCTTCGCAGACCCACCTCAGTACGCCTCTTAGAAAGTCATCTTCTATATCCGGCCGCCCGTGCACACTAACCACCCTGCATTCTGGTTCGAAAAAGCTACGGCCCAATAGTTCGAAACACCAGGCAAGCTCATCCAGGTGTCACCTTCATCAGCAGTCCAGGCCGCCCCGCCTGGGCCTGTAATCACAGCTCGGTGATCGTTACCGTTACCAGCTCCGATACCATACCCATATCGCCGAGGGTCCGGCACATAGCTTGAACCATAAACGGCTCCCGGAAATGGTGGCCGGCTCGTAAGCTGCCAAGTCTTACCGCCATCCTGCGATCGGGCGATCGTGTCAGCAAATGCCGTAGGAGCAGCTAGATCCCCGGCTCCTAGAATGCCATGCTGGGCATCGCGAAAGGCCACGGTAAATACCCCTGAAGATGCTGTTCCCTGGACCGTCGGAGTCTCGTAAGCTGCCCAAGTCTCTCCGGCATCGGTGGTAGCTAAAATTCTTGCTTTAGTGGCGCCGCCTGTTGCAATCCAAGCGTTGCTTTTTCCTAGTGTGGCAACGCAGGTACCGCTTGCTGCAAAGGAAGACTCGCCGGCCTGCCCAGTCGGTAATCGGTCGCCGATGTCAGTCCAGGTCGCTCCGTTAATAATGTTGAGAGCTGGAAACCTGCCGTTAACCGAGTCGCTAGTCGCTAAGCCCCGATTAGGCGTCCAGAACGAGAAGCAATCATAGAAAGCATCCGGATCTTGGTTCTGAAACTGCAAAGACCAGGACTTGCCGCCGTCTTCGGTCTTGTAAATTCGAGAATCGGGCCCGGATCCTGCTGAAAGAAGATACGCAACCTTGTCGCTGATCCCCTGAACGTCACGAAACTGCAGGCTTTCCGCTCCCGGCACTACGCCTGTCTGCCAATTCTGCCCGCCGTCCAATGTCTTAACCCAAGTGCCTCCCACTCCACTTGCCCATACTATTTGCGAGCTCACCGGACTTACTGCCTGAAGCCGATTGGCTGTCCCACTCTGCTGCGGTGTAAGAACCGGCGTAGCGCCGCTGCCCGTTTGTGCAGAAGCAGTGTTCAAAAATCCGACAAATAGAACGAGCGAAGCTGGGATCAGCTTACGAAGCATAATTGAATCTTTCAAGGTACCCTCAAGTATTGCTCAGTGTAACTAATTCCTGTTGATTACTTGAGTGAGAAAGATTTACTCTAGTAATACTAAACTTTTGGTTCCTGTTGTAGTTTTTACTCCGGTGTATCTGCGGAGAGGAGAGTCCTTGTTCCCATTTTCGAATATTCAACTCTCGACTTGGCATGACCCAACCACTTGCCTGTAGCCAAATCCCGGTTGATCACACGCTGCTGTACGATCGCCTGGTATCTACCCTCACCGACTTTGTCGTTTTCCTGACCGATCCGCACGGCTGCATCGTAAGCTGGAATCCAGGCGTCGAGCACATTCTCGGCTTCAATGAGTCCGAGTGGCTCGGTCGTTCAGCCGCAATGATCTTCACGCCCGAAGATCGTGCTAACCATCGTCCCGATGTTGAGATGGCCAAAGCCGCGAAAGATGGGCAGGCGGCTGACATTCGCTGGCACGTTCGCAAAGACGGCAGCCGCTTGTTTGTCGAAGGTACCTTGGTGGCGCTTCGAGATTCCTTCGGGCAACTGCTGGGGTTCTCCAAAGTGATGCGCGATATAACCGAGCGCAAGCTTCGGGAACTGGAACTTCAGGACGCCCTTGGGTATTCAGAGATGATCGTGGATACGGTCCGCGAGCCGCTGCTCGTTCTGGATAAAGATCTTCGCGTCCGTTCTGCAAATCGCTCCTTCTACCGCACATTTGAAGTGTCCAAAGAGCAAACCGAAAACCAGCTGCTCTACACACTGGGGAATGGACAATGGAACGTCCCCTCGCTCCGAGTGCTTCTCGAGGAAACGCTCCCACGGGAGACCACGATCGAGAACTTCGAGGTTGAACACGACTTTCCCGACCTCGGCCGCAAGATCATGCGGCTCAACGCCCGGAAGCTCTGGCGAGAGGGTAACCGCTCAGAGCTGACACTACTGGCCATTGAAGATATAACCGAACGCAGGCAAGCCGAAGAAGCACTCGCCGAAAGTGGGAAGCAGCGTCAACTGATCATTGATTCTGCTCCTGCCATTATTGCTTACCTCGACAAAGATCTTCGCTATCAACTGGTGAATCATGCTTACGAGCGCTGGTTTGGCGTTTCGCCCAAGAACCTGATTGGCAAAACAATCGCGGATCTCTTTGACGGGGCCGCGATGGCGAGGCTTCAACCCCACCTCCAAAAGGTCCTGCGCGGCGATTCCACCACCTTCGAAGAGGAGTACAACGGCCCGAAAGGCCCGCTGACAATTCAGGTTACCTACACTCCCGATTTTGACGCGAAGGGCGCTGTGCGAGGGTTCATTGTTCTCGGCAGCGATACCACGGCGCGGAAAAGGGCTGACCTGCTTCTGCGTGAGAGCGAGGAGCGTTGGCGAGGCCTGTTCGAACGAATGACCGAAGGCTTCTTCCTCGCCGAGGTCTTGTATGGCAGCAACGGAGAAGCTGTCGATTTCCGCTTTCTGGAGGTCAATCCTGCTTTTGAGAAGCTGACCGGGCTCCAGGACGTCGTAGGCAAGACTGTCCGAGAGTTAATTCCTGGCATCCAGGATGGACTGATCCAAGCCTACGCTCGCGTTGTTGCTACCGGAGAGCCTGACCATATTGAAATATTCGCTCCAGTTCTGGGCGGAGCTTGGTTTGAAGCTAGGGCCCGGCACACTGAGTCTCACTGCTTTGCTGTCCTGTTTTTGAACATCACCGAGCGCAAGCTTGCCGAGGATCAGGTACGCCGGAACGAAGTACGCCAAGCTGCCTTGGTGACACTTGGCGATCGTCTTCGCGACTCGGATGATGTCTCCTCTCTCACCTTTGCTGCGATGGAGATTGTCGGAACCACTCTGGGCGTCTCACGGGCCGGTTATGGATCTGTGGATTCAACGCAGCAGTTCGTTGTCATTGATCGTGACTGGACCGCTGATGGGGTTCGCTCCCTTGCCGGCACCTATCGATTCTCAGATTTCGGTGCTGAACTGGCAGCCCGCCTCCGGCACGGCGATTCAGTTATTGTTGGTGACGTTGCAACCGATCCGCTGACCGCGCAGGAAAGCGGGCGATGGAAAGCCTTGAACATCTCTGCCGTAATCAATTTACCCTTGGTTGAGAATCGTCGCTTGGCTGCTATCCTTTTCGTGCAAGACTCGGCCCCGCGAACCTGGACAGACCAGGATGTAACGTTCGTCCATAAGGTTGCCGACCGGACTTGGGCTGCCATCGAGCGGGCTCGTGCGCTTCAGGAGCTCCAGGAGAGCGAAGAGTTTACCCGCAGTATCTTGGCCAGCAGCCCCGATTGTGTAAAGGTTCTCGACCTTGAGGGCAGGCTACTCACCATCAACGAAGGCGGCTGTCGCCAGATGGAACTGGATGACTTCGGCGCTCTGGCCAACAAGCCGTGGGTTGATTTCTGGGGTGACGCAAGAGGCTCAGCGCAGGGGGCAGTCACGGAGGCCCAAAAGGGTCACACGTCGCGATTTGAAGGCTTCTGTCCTACCGCCAAGGGGAGCCCAAAATGGTGGGAGGTGGTCGTGACTCCCATCAACGACGCTGCTGGCAAGCCTGTCCGCATCCTCTCGCTATCACGCGACATTACGGCCCGACAGAAGGCCGAAGAAGAGCGGGAGCGGCTTACCCGTGAACTCACTCGCTCCAACCAGGAGCTCTCCCAGTTCGCCCATACCGTTGCCCACGATCTGCAGTCGCCCCTCCGCGGGGTTACCAGCTTCGCCCAACTTCTGCAACGTAAGACTCGCGGCACCCTTCCTGCTGACGAGCAGATGCTCCTTGACACCATCGTCGAGAGCGGTCGTCGCATGCAGGATCTGGTCCAGGCACTGCTGCGCTTCGCTCAAGTCGGACAGGGAGAGCTGAAGAAAGAACGCGTCAGCCTGCGGGAGTCCGTTGACTCCGCGGTTCAGAGCCTGCAGGTTCAAATAGGGGAGCAGGACGCAATTGTCGAGACAGGCGAGCTTCCCAGCGTCTTTGCAGATCCGATTCAACTTCTGCAAGTGCTACAAAATTTGATCGGCAACGCACTGAAATATCGCCGGCCCGAACTGCCACCGCGAATCCTGATTAGCGCGACGCAGAAGCCGAGGCAAACGCTGATCTCCGTAAAGGATAACGGGCAGGGAATCGCGCCCGAGTACCAGGGCATCATCTTCGAACCCCTAAAACGTCTGCACGGCTCTGAAATCCCCGGCACCGGGCTTGGCCTCTCCACCTGCCAGCGCATTATCGCCCGCCACGACGGCCGCATCTGGGTCGAGTCACAACTAGGAGTCGGCTCTACTTTCTTCTTC
>CALMAV010000421.1 GCA_937859895.1 uncultured Bryobacterales bacterium
AACACAGGCAATCTCGACGGCGGAGGCTATGGCAATTACAACGTTTCAGGAACCAACTTCGGAGGTGCCCGCGCAAATTACATTGGCGGGCCTGTTTTCCCGGAGAATAGGACCTGGCAGCAGTACATCAACGTAGCTGCTTTTGCTCGACCGGCAGACGGTACCTTGGGAACGCTGGGGCGGAACACATTCCGTGGACCTGGCATTAACCAGTGGGACATCTCGCTATTCAAGAACTTCAACGTTACTGAGAATGTCCGGTTCCAGTTGCGCTTGGAAACGTTTAACACGTTTAATCACACCCAGTTCGTTGGTATCAACAACGTGCTTAATTTGAGCAGCCCGGGAGACGTAGGTACCCCTGGGACGGCGGGCAGTACCGGACAGATAAACTCAACGCGTGACCCTCGTAACGTGCAGCTTGGCGCCAAGTTCTACTTTTAGCTTTCGCACCCTTCTGCTGATCGCGGCCGTCGTCGCTCTGCTTCCCTGGCAGACTACGACGGCCGTTTCTTCTGGCGTCGAACTTGTCCCTACTCCTCACGACGAATCAACCAGTTAAAATCATCCATGACCCTGGTCGCAAACGAACGATTTCGTAGCTGCTCAATGGTTACCGCACGACTTTGATTCAGATCCTCGTCCATTTGTGAGTGCAGTGTTGCTGCCAGGGAGCGGTCCAGAACAGCCATATTCACTTCGTTATTCAACGCAAAGGAACGATGGTCGAAGTTTGCAGATCCGAGAACGCTCCACTGAGAATCAATCACCATTAATTTGGCATGAATCATTCCGGGCTGATATTCGTAGATCTCTACCCCTGCGCGGAGCAATTCAACATCGAGTGACCGGCTGAGTTTCGTGACTGCCGGAACGTCACTATTTTGGCCATTTGTAAGGATCCGCACACGCACGCCGCGCTCTCGAATCGCACGCAAGAGAGCCCTGCGCGCACTGCGGTCGGGCAGAAAATACGGGGTTGTGATGAAGATACTCTCGCGGGCAGAGTCCAGAAGCACCTGATACAAAATCCTAGCTCGGGTTCCACCCTCATCTGGAGTGCTCGCCACCACCATGCTCGCAACTCCCTGGTCAGCTGGAGAGGAGGTTATCTCCATAGGCAGTGTCAGAATTTCTCCAGAACATCTAAGCCAATTCTCCGAAAGAACGGAAACCATACTGGATACAGCATGCCCTTTGATGCGAAACATCGTGTCACGCCACGGATGGCCTTGTTTGCTATGGCTGAGCCAGTGGTCTGCAATACCTGCACCGCCGATAAACCCCAGCTTCCCATCGACAACCATAAGCTTTCGATGCGTACGCCGGTCAATGCTGGGGAGGATTTTAGGCCGTAGAGGGTGATACCAGAACATCTTGCCGCCGGCCCGCCGTAGCTCATCAAAATAGGAATCTGACGTCCGAAAGCTGCCAATCGCATCCACGACAAGATGAACGTTAACGCCTTTGCGTGCACGCTCTGCCAATGCGTCTAGAACAAGGCCGGCAATCTCTCCCTCGAAAAACTCATAAAACTCCAGTTGGATACTTTTTTGGGCTGCGCGGATCGCTTCCAGCTCCGCTGGATAGAATTGAACCCCATTCTTTAGCACCTCCACCGCCGTATCGCGCGAGATGAACGCATCAGTGATGATGCTTAGGAACTGCACGAAGTTCTCACTGTCGAGTGGATCTGTAATCGGATTGATCAAACGATACGGAATAGCCGGCCCGAAGAGTTCAAGCGCCAGACGTGCGCCGTTCCAGGCGAGCGCGCCCGCCCCAGCTACAGCAAGGGCCGTAACGGCAGGATGGCACCGGTAAGGTGACCGCGGGCACTCGGAAGACATGACTCACAGTGTACTTACCTTCGCGCTTTCGCCTCCTCACGTACGTAACTCTTTGCCCGACCAGGGGACGGTACACTCGGTGAAACATTCGTGGTCTCGGCATCATAGGCGTTGGGACAGCGTCCAGTGCCGGACAGATAAACTCAACGCGTGACCCTCATAACGTGCAGCTTGGCGCGAAGTTTTACTTCTAGCTTTCGCACCCTTCCAGTGATTGCTGCCGTCGTCCTTCTGCTTCCTTGGCAGACTACGGCTGACGTTTCTTCTGGAGCCAAACTTTTCCAGCAAGGGACGGACGCGCTCCAGCGCCAGGACTACTTGATTGCCGAGACAAGTTTTCAGGGAGTTCTAAAGCTGGAGCCTCGAAATGTCGGGGCACTGGGCAACCTCGGAGTCATCTATTCACGGACAGGTCGGCAGGCGAAGGCTGTGTCGATGTATCAGCAGGCACTCCGAGTCGCGCCCAATGAGAAAGGACTGCTTTTAAATCTTGGGCTAGCGTACCTGAAACAGCAGGAGTACCAGAAAGCGCTCCAACCTTTCGAGCAGGTAGTTGCGGCCGACCCGAACAATCTACAAGCGCAGGAGTTGCTGGCCACGTGCCGCGTCTATACAGGAGATCTTGCCGCAGCCATACCGCAGCTGGAGAAATTACGATTAGCTGACCCGCACCGCTCCGCGATCCTTTATTTGTTGGGTGCGGCTTACACACGCGCCAAGCAGCCAGAGCTGGCTAAGCCAATCTTTGCGGAACTTCTGGATTCGGCTGCCGATCCTGCGCAGTCCAACTTCCTGATGGGCCAAGCCTACTATGACGCCGGCCAATTTGCTCAATCAGCAGATTCTTTCCTTTCAGCCCTGGGGAGCAACCCGCGCTTTCCAGGTGCACGGCTGGCTTTGGCGAAGGTATACATCAGCCAACGTGAAAATGCAAAAGCGATTCATCAGTTGACCGAGCTCATCAGGGACGAGCCCGGTAATGCGGAGGCCCACTATCTGCTGGGTGCGTTTCAAGTTCAAACCGAAGACTTTGCAAGTGGAGTTACCCATCTGTCCCTTGCTGAGAAGACGTACCCGAACTCCTGGGCTATCCACCTGTACTTAGGAAAAGCCGCGCTGCGTAATAGACAAGTAATGCTTGCGATAAAGGAGTTAACTCAGGCAAGCGACTTGAATCCTGGAAGCCAACAGGTCTACTATCTGCTTGCACAAGCCTATCGCTCGTCAGGACAGAGCGCGCAACGGGCTGCGGCACTGGCCAAAGTGAAGGCCTTAAACGCCGGCAAGTTGGGTAAAGAAGAAGCGGCGCTTGACAGTATTCCCACGCTGCAAGATTGAACCCCCTTTTGGCCTTCTTGGGACATCCCGCGTCGCGGCGCGTACATTCATTGACCTCATTATTCAGCCGGTCAGCCTAGATATTTCGACGAACAATGGCTGCGGTTCCGGGCGGCCAGGAATGCATATTAAAGTGGTCGTATATTCACCCGCGTGTGCAAACTATTGACAGAAGCCTTGCAATCGCTGGGATTGCTGATCTGCTTAGCCGGTGTGTCGTTTGCTCAAGGCAGCGACCCTGCTACTTCATCCGGAACAGAAGACTTGACACTCTTCCGTCGTTTCTGGGTTTCTGCCCAGGCAAACTTCATTCGGCAGCAGCACGGCGCATTTCCGGCCAAGTACTCGGGACCAAACAGCTTTTCGTCCGACAAGCAACACGCAACGTCCAGAGTTGAGACGCTCTATACCGGCTTTCGAATCACCAGGCAACTAGAGATCCTGTGCGATGTCGAGAGCGCAGGAGGTGCGGGTCTTAGCGACGCACTGGGTATCGCTGGTTTCACCAACGTTGACGTTGTTCGCAATCCAACTCTTGGTGAGGCACCTTACATCTCCAGAGTGCTGCTGCATTACACAATTCCGATTAGCCACGAAACAGCTGAGACCACGCGCAATCCTCTTTCACTAGCCCCTCAGGTTCCTGTCAGAAGGTTGGAATTTCGCTATGGCAAAATGAGCACCGCCGATTTTTTCGACACGAACTCCATTGGCAGTGATAGCCACCTGCAATTCATGAATTGGGCAACTGTGAATAACGGTGCCTTTGACTATGCAGCCGATACGCGCGGCTACACTTTCGGCGCGGTTGTTGAGTACTACAACAAAGCCTGGGTGGCGCGGTTTGGAGAGATGCTGATGCCGACAGTGGCTAATGGCATCAATCTCGATTGGAACATCGCACGTGCCAGGGGCGAAAACTTCGAGATCGAATACCACCCGGTGTTTCTTCGGAAGCGCGCCACGGTGGTGCGGGCACTGAGCTTCGTCAATCATGCCAACATGGGCAAATACCGCGAATCCATCAACCGCTATCTGTCCGGTCAGGACGCTGTTCCTGACATCATTAAAACTCGGAAGCAAGGCCGCATTAAATACGGCTTCGGGTTGAATGCTGAACAGGAGTTAACGCCATTGATACGCGCCTTCGGACGCCTTGGCTGGAATGATGGCCGCAATGAGACGTTTGCTTACACGGAGATTGACCGGACTGCAGAGATTGGCATGGACGTCCGTGGTACGCCATGGCGACGGCGGCAAGACAAAGCTGGCGCAGCCTTTGTGGCCAACGCAATCTCGGGTGACCACCGACGCTATCTGGCTCTGGGCGGCCTTGGATTCATTCTGGGCGACGGCGCTCTCAACTATAGCCTTGAGAAAATCTTCGAGACTTACTATACGGCCCATGTCTGGCGAGGAATTTCCGCGGCCATCGACTACCAACATGTGAAAAACCCGGGCTATAACCTTGATCGTGGGCCTGCCAACGTAATTAGCTTTCGCATTCATGTTGAGGATGCCCTACCGTTTGAGCGCTTTCGCGGTGGTAATCAGTCCACGTCCAAATAACTAAGTACGCCTTTTCGCCACGCGCGTGAACTACAATCCCCAAAGCAGATATGCGACGACGAGATTGGTTGAAGGCAGGCGCGGGTGCTGCCGCGATGATGGCCGGAGCTCGGCTGCTGCCAGGGCAGAACCACCGCTATGAAGCAAACTGGGCATCGCTCGACGCCAGACCCATTCCCACCTGGTACACCGACGCTAAGTTTGGCATCTTCATCCATTGGGGCGTGTACTCCGTACCTGCATTTGCACCCACGAACGCCAAGGAGGGTCAGCGCTATGCCGAGTGGTATTGGCACTCTCTAGAACAAGGGAAGAACAAGATAACCGATACCAGCCCAGCCACGTGGGAGTATCACAAGAAAGTCTATGGAGCCGACTTCCCCTACTCGAACTTTGCGCCGATGTTTCGCGCCCAATTGTTCGACCCGGATCACTGGGCAGATGTTTTCGTACGGTCGGGCGCCAGATACGTGGCGCTCACTTCCAAACATCACGAAGGCTTTACGTTGTGGCGCAATGAACAGGCAAATCGCTCATGGGGCCGGCCGTGGAACAGCGTGGATATTGGGCCAAAGCGCGATCTTCTGCTGGACCTAACGGAAGCAGGCCGCCGCCGCGGCTTGCACATGGGAATCTACTATTCGCTTTATGAGTGGTACAACCCGCTGTGGCTTTCCGATAAGCAGAGGTTTGTCAACGAGCACCTGTTTCCGCAGTTCAAAGACGTGGTAACCCATGCGACTCCGGACATCATCTTCTCCGATGGCGAGTGGGAGTTGACCAGCGACAAGTGGCGCTCGCCTGAGCTGCTGCAATGGCTTTACAACGAATCGCCAGTTGCCGACACAGTGGTTATCGATGATCGCTGGGGCAAAGATACGCGGCATAATCATGGCGGCTCCGCCACCACCGAGTACACC
>CALMAV010000422.1 GCA_937859895.1 uncultured Bryobacterales bacterium
GTTGACATCGGCATCAGCGGAGCGAACTTTGCTGTGGCAGAAACCGGTTCGCTGGTGGTTGTCGAAAGCGAAGGCAACGGGCGTATGTGCCTCACCCTGCCCAAAGTGCTTATCAGTCTCGTGGGCATTGAAAAGCTGATACCAACCTTTCAGGATCTGGAAGTCTTCCTGCAAAGCCTGCCGCGATCGGCTACTGGCGAGCGCATGAATCCCTATAACTCCATCTGGTCAGGCGTCACTCCGGGCGATGGGCCGCAGGAGATGCACGTGGTGCTGCTCGACAACGGACGGACGGGTGTACTGGCCGACGAGGAGAGCCGCGAAACACTGAACTGTATCCGCTGCGGTGCGTGCTTGAATGTTTGCCCCGTTTACCACCAGACAGGCGGGCACGCGTACGGTTCGGTGTACCAGGGGCCCATCGGCGCTATTCTCACTCCGCAGTTGCAGGGCGTGCAACATTCGCAGTCGCTGCCTTATGCATCCTCATTATGCGGCGCCTGCTACGACGTTTGCCCGGTCAAAATCAACATTCCCGAAATCCTGATTCACTTGCGCGGGCAGGTAGTTCGGCAGGAACAGAAATCCTTGCTGGGCCGGCTCAACCCTGAAAACTTGGCCATGCAAGCGATGGCCCTCGCTTTCTCCAAAGCAGGCTTGCTCACCGCGGCCGAAGCAATGGCCAAAGTTGCGCAACTTCCGTTCGTACACGGCGATGTGATTCAGCGTCTGCCCGGCATCCTCGCGGGCTGGACTGACACACGCGACCTGATGCCGGTCCCCAAACAATCTTTCCGGCAATGGTGGAAGAGTAAAAATGCAAACGGAAGCAATCCGAGATGACCTCGCGCAACTACATTCTCAATCGCGTCGCAGTGGCCATCAGAGCGACAGGTGCCGGGCGCGAAGCCGAGTGCGCAGCGGAATGGCAGAGCCTGCCTCGGCACTACGATCGTATTGGCAAACTCGCTGAAGCCGAACGCTTGCAGCTGTTTGACGAACGCCTCCGTCACTACCACGGCACCCCCATCTACGGCACGGGAGACACGCGCGCCAATATCGCCGGCATCCTTACTGCTCGTGAAAAGCGCGTTCTTATTACTCCACCCGCATTCCCGAAAGACTGGCTGCCAGATGGCTTCATGTTTATTCCGGATGAGAACCTGACCAAGGAGCAGCTAGATCTAAGCGATGGCGTCCTTACTCTCTGTACCCTGGCCATCGCGCTCACTGGCACCGTTGTTCTGCAGAGCAGCCGCGAACAAGGCCGCCGCGCAACCACTCTCATTCCCGACTACCACTTGTGCATTCTTCGAAGAGAGGATGTAGTGGAGCTTGTTCCCGAGGCCATCAGCAGATTGATGCCCTTCAAAGACAAGCCGCTTACCTTCATCTCCGGACCTTCAGCCACTGTCGATATAGAGATGACGCGTGTGGGCGGCGTACACGGCCCGCGCACCCTCGATGTCTTAATTATCTGAACCTCACGGATGGAAACCGATCAACTCGAGCCGAAGGTCCGGTCGCCGTTCTGGCAAATCTTGCGAGACCACTTTCAGCCTGGTCTCTGGGCCTCGTTATGGCGCAACCTGAAGAAGGTCGACAAAGGCAAGATCAACAAGCTTCCTATCGCCTTCCGGAACGCTATGGGTGTTGCCGTACCACTGGGTATTGGCATTGCAATTGGCAATCCGCTCGGTGGAACGGCTATGGCCGTTGGTGCGCTGAACGTTTCCTACTCCGATGGTTCAGATCCTTATGCGCAGAGGGCGCGGCGCATGCTGGCGTGGTCCCTCATCGGGGCAATCGCTGTGTTCACCGGCTCTGTTACCCGCACACACCACGGGCTTGCCACACTTATTACCATGGCTTGGGCCTTTGCTGCAGGCATGCAACTAGCCATCAGCCCCAAAGCCGGCGACTTGGGCCTGAACACTCTGGTGGCTCTGATTGTCTTCTCTGCGCGTGGGCCTAGCGACATGCGCGGCACGATTAATGGAACTTTGCTGGTGCTGGGTGGCGGCCTGCTGCAAACCACCTTGGCCCTTTTGCTATGGCCGGTGAATCGCGACCAGCCGGAACGCCGTGCCATCAGCTCCGTCTATGCAGAACTGGCGGAAGCTATTGCAACGCCCACGGGTGATCTTCTCGCGGTGCCCCTGAAGCAGCCCAACGCGGAAGTGCAGGACACCCTGCGAGCTCTCGACCGCGATTTCAGTCTTAACGGGAAGCGCTTCCGCTACCTGTTGGATCAAACGGACCGCATCCGCCTGTCTGCTTTTCATCTGCAGCAGCTGTTGCGGTTTCGCCAACATCAGAACGCGCGCCTGCACATTGACCAAACGCCCACACTGCACGAGCACGCGCAAAAGCTGTTCTCCCTTGCCTCCCAGC
>CALMAV010000423.1 GCA_937859895.1 uncultured Bryobacterales bacterium
AATCTCGAGTTGTGGAATAGTCCCTACCTCTCTTTTTGTCGCACCGAGAAGGGGTTATCAGCGAATACGCTGGAGTCCTACCGGCGAGATCTGCTGAAGCTGGGAGCTTTTCTTCACTCTACGTTGCCTGGCGAAGTCACTCTGGAAGTGCTGCGTCAATACGTGGACAGCCTGCGCGGTGCTGGCTTATCGAACCGCACCATTACCCGACACATTGCCACCCTTCGCGGGTTTTTCCGCTATCTAGTTGAGGAAAAGCATCTTACGGTCGATCCATCGGAGCTGCTAGTAGCGCCGAAGACCGGAAGCTCACTTCCGAAGTACCTGGACGGCAGTCGCGTTGAACAATTACTCGATGCGCCGGAAGACAATACGGTTCTGGGTTTGCGCGACCGGGCCATGATTGAGCTTCTGTATGCAACGGGCTTGCGCGTGAGCGAGCTAATCCTGTTGAAAGTCGCGGACCTGGACGAGGCATCCGGCCTGGTACGCGTCACCGGCAAAGGAAATAAGCAGCGATTGGTTCCGGTTGGCAGGGGCGCGCTGCAATCGCTGGAAGCGTATTGCACCGAACAGCGCCCCAAGCTGCTGCGTGGGCGGATAAGCCCGTTTCTCTTTGTAACAGCTCGAGGAACTCGCATGACTCGCCAAGGGTTCTGGAAGCTCCTGAAGAGCCATGGCAAAGAAGCCGGCATTTTCCAGTCCGTGAGCCCGCACGTGCTTCGCCATACCTTTGCGACACACCTGCTGGAAGGCGGAGCCGATCTGCGAAGTGTACAAACCATGCTGGGCCACGCTGATATCGGAACCACCCAAATTTACACACACGTTATGCGATCTCACCTGAAAGAGACCGTTGATCAGCACCATCCTCGCGCCAAAGCCAGGGGTAATACGGCGGGAGCCGTGCGCGAGGGAGGGGCGAACCCAGCATGAGCGACTACATGTTCATGCTGGACAGTCACCTGAGTGGCGACCAGACCCGAGCCGTTGGGCAAGTGCGGCAAGTAGCCGAGCAGTCTGGTTTGAATTTGTTTCTCACCGGCGGCGCCATGCGTGACATGATGGCCGGCTTCCCGCTCCGCGATCTTGATTTCACGGTTGAGGGGCCGGCGATTAAACTGGCCAAGACTCTTGCCGAACGGGACGGCATCGAGATTGTCTCCATCGACGAAGGACGCAAACAGGCAGAACTTCGCTTAGGTGGCGACGTTTCAGCCAGCCTGGCCATGGCTCGACAGGAAAAGTATCCTAAGCCGGCCGCCAAACCACAAATTACGCCAGCTACCATTCACCAGGACCTTGCCTGCCGCGACTTTACTGTTAATGCAATCGCTCTATCGGTAGGCGGCGCCTCTCGTGGTTTGCTTCTCGATCCCACTAATGGTTTGGGTGATCTGGCAAGAAAAGAACTGCGCGTTATTTCGAATCACACTCTCTACGACGATCCGTCGCGCCTTTTCCGCCTGATTCGTTTCCGTACACGCCTAGCCTTTACCGTAGATGACCGCACCGCCAGTCAGTACCGAAACGTACGGGAAGCCGGGTTAGCGGAAAAGATCTCGCCAGCGGCGCTTGGCCAGGAGTTGCGCGCGATTGCCACCGACCCAGCTGCCGGCGATATCCTGAAAGCGCTCGAAGAGGAGGGTTTGCTTTCGCTAATCTCTCCTGCTTTGTCCGGCGCCAAGCTCAATCTCGCCTCTTTCAGCAAGCTGCAGAAGATTCAGCAGTCCCTTCCGTTCGGGCTGCAGTTGCCTGTTGACCGTCAGTCTTTGTTTTTATCCACCTTGGTTGAGAAGCTAACCGCCAAGGAGCGTCTGCAACTACTTGGCGCTACCAATATTGATAAAGCGACCCTGGATATAGCATTAAAATTGGAAGCGCGGGCCGCCAAATTCGAGAAAGAACTCGCTGCAGCCAGATTGTC
>CALMAV010000424.1:0-2033 GCA_937859895.1 uncultured Bryobacterales bacterium
ACGAGCTTGGGCCGCCATGGAAAAATCCACAGACTTACATTAAGCTGTCGTACCCCTTCTTTCATGTGGACCGGATTAAGACGCCAACCCTGTTTATGGGTGGAGACAAGGATTTCAATGTATCCCTGGCAGGTGGCGAGCAGATGTATCAGGCACTTAAAAGTGTTGGAGTTCCGGCTGAACTGGTTGTGTATCCGGGCCAGTTCCACGGCTTCACTCGGCCTAGTTTCATTCGCGACCGATATCAGCGGTGGTTTGACTGGTACGACAAGTATCTGAACCTGAACGCGGCGAGTCCGACGACTCACACAAATTGAGCTAAGACCAGCAACAGCGAAATTTCGCATCAAGCCGTGGTGAAGCCAATCGATGTTGCCGGGCGTGCCGCAAGAAGTTCGCGGCGCGGCGATTCTTCCGGGTAGCCACAAAGTGTTCGCTGACGAAACGGTCGTAAATGAAGTTTATGCGCTGACTGCTCCTCGCGGCAATCAGCAGCCTAACCGCCGGGTCAAATTTAGCGATTCCGGAATGTACAAAGGCACCACTCTCTGAGCATGGCGTTACGCCATGCCTGAAATGACCCCAGACAAGAAGTACTACCAAAACGGAACATTGAGGAGGACACCCGAATCATCTGCTCGCCGTTACGGGAGGCTCGGAGGACGAGGCCATTGCGGCTTCGCTGCACGACTCGATCGAAGAGTGCGGCGACTCCTACCCCGGCGGCCGTATTGGTCTGCGTGGCTACATAAAAGCAAACTTCGGTGAGGATGTGCCGAAGATTGTAAACGGCTGTACGGACGACGAAGGACATGAGAAAGGGAAGGCGCTCACCACGGAAGAGGAAGCGCAAAGATGGAGAGGACGTAAAGAAATGTACTTTGGGATTTCGCGTCAGCAGAGTCTTCAGGCAAGCTGGTTTCGTGCGCGCATAAACTCCATAACGCACGTGCTATTCTCGCCGATCACCGGCACGTGGGCGAGGCTGTTTGGCAACGATTCCGGACACAGAGTCGTGATGATCAGGTCTGGTAGTACGGGGCATTGGCAAGGTCTTCAAGACCGCATACCCTGGCCGCTTAGCCGTTGACCTTGAAAACACAGTCAGCAAGTGGTAACAAATCGGTTCACTTGTGACCGACACTCAGGGCTCCAACAAGCCCTATGCGGCATCTCGCCAGCTCTTCCCTGCGCCGAGACGCCGACAAGACAGCAACGCTACAGTAGCGAGCGCCTTGTTTCCGCCATTTTGAAGATTGACTCCGTCCTTCCGTCGTCACGGGATGGCTGCTCCATTTCGGTTAGATTGTTTTCTCATTGCGGTCATTTCCAATTTGGGTTAACAGAGTCAAATTAGGAGACTTCAATTCCCTGCTACAATTTGTACGCAAGCGGACATCTTCCGGTAACCAACAACATTTCTACTGACGCTATGGATCTCGATCAACTGCATACGTTCCTTGAGATCGTTCGACTAAAAAGCTTTTCTAAGGCTGCCCAGACCTGTTACCGGACACAGCCTGCTATTAGCGCCCAGGTGCGCCAGTTGGAGCAGGAGATGAACACTACCCTGTTCGAGCGGCTGGGGACCAAGATTTCGCTTACCGTTGCGGGCCGCATCTTTGCTGAGCATGCCGAACAAATTCTAGCCTTGCGTCGACGGGCGCAGGACGCAATCAACGAGCTGGAGAAAGTGCCGCGGGGAGAGTTGCTGATTGCGGCAAATGAGGCGACGTGCATTTATGTGCTGCCGGCCGTCTTTGGGGAGTTTAAGAAGCAATTTCCGAACGTTCAACTCCTGGTAGACCGGTCATATGGGGCTCGGGTTGTGCAGGCGGTGCTGGACAATCTGGCTGATTTCGGGATTACGCAGCTGCCGGTGGAAGAAAAGAAGCTGCAGGTGGTAAAGATCTATTCAGACGAGATTAAGCTGCTGGTGCCGGCGGGACACAAACTGGCATCGTATGAGCGGATTATGCCGCGCGATTTGCAGGGTGAGCAGGTACTGCTTCCCAAGACGGGCACAACGCGGT
>CALMAV010000424.1:2043-5282 GCA_937859895.1 uncultured Bryobacterales bacterium
AAATTCATGGCTGGAACCGGTGCAAGAAGACCTAAATGTGTCGATGGAGCTGGATTCGACCGAGATGATCAAGCGGTTTGTGATGGCGAATCTTGGCGTATCATTTCTGGCCGCTTCGCACTGTCAAGAGGAAGTGGCGGCGGGCAAATTGGCGGCGGTTTCGCTTGGGCCTGAGCCAATGATTCGCCGGGTGGGCTTGATTTACCGGAAAGATAAGGTATTATCCAAGGCGGGTCTAGGATTTATCCGGGTCACTTCGGAGAATGCTGGTAACGAGATGGGAATGTCGGCAGCCAGCACACGGCTGCGCGCGCTAGGTTCCTAGGACAACGAGGCGGTAATGGCGTTGGTAACTACAAGAAGCTCGACTATATTTATTGCGACAGGCGAGAGTACGCAAGTATTTCATTCGGTAAACGAGGTGCCTAGGCTACTGCGGCGCAGGCTGAATGAGACCACCCAAAGTACAAGCTCGGCGACGATTCTGATTGCCGATAAGCGAGGACGCGAAGAATTGGTCAGGGCGCTACAGGGGGAACCGAGTAGAGTTCACTGCCGCCTGGCAGATACCATTCGGGCCCGCCAGTCAGAAAGGGCAGCGCTTCAAAGACGGCAAATTTCTGTACGCTACGTCCGCCGATGTCTGGAGTTGCTGGTACCGCTTGCGATCGCTACTTCCCTTTGGTTTTTGGTCGACGTACATTTTCAATAAATTTTTCTTTGAGACGTAAAGGTGCCAGCGCCATCTGCCGATTAGATGGTTGTGAAACACTTCGACAATCAACATCCACGATTCGCAACCATCAAGTCGTCGTCTGCGTCGGTCGCCATTCCTTGCTTCTTCGGTGAAGTGAAGGGAAAGCGCTTGTGGGCTGAAGGCCAGGGTGCATTACCGGCTGGCACTACGGTAAAGGTGGAGTACGACGATGCATTGTTCCTGGGCGAAGTCGTTGTGTGTAAGGAAAATTCTGATAGCTGGGCCTTCGAGATCAAAGTAGAGCAGGTCCTGAGCGGCTTGCAGAGCTTGATGGCACTGCGTTCGCAGCTTTTAGGCGATGTGCCGGCTGCGCGACCGATTGCGTCCAATCCGCTTTCTCAAGCATTTGCACTGCGCTAGACCGCCCATTTCACTTCGTTCGGTATTCTGCAAAAGATGCAGAGAACGGTGATGGTGTTCGGGGCGGGAGGACAGTTGGGTGTCGAGCTGTGCCGCGAGTTTGAGAGGCGCAGCTGGACGGTTCGTCCTTACCATCGGCAAGCGCTAGACGTAACTGATGACATCGCCGTACGGCAGGAGACGGTGGCAATTAAGCCCGACGTTGTGGTAAACGCAGCGGCATATAACCAGGTAGACCAGGCGGAGTCGGAGCCGCTAGGAGCTTACCAGGCAAATGGACTGGCTGTACGAAATTTGGCGGTTGCTTGCAGGGAAGTAGAGGCGCAGCTAGTTCACTTCTCGACGGACTATGTGTTTGATGGAACTAAGGGTGTTCCCTATACCGAACAGGATAGGCCGCATCCGCTGGGTGCCTATGGGGTGTCGAAGCTAGCCGGTGAGCTGTACGTGCAGGCTTATTTGCCGAATGCTCTGGTGTTGAGGACCTCGGGGGTTTTTGGGCCGGGAGGACGATTTACGCCGCGTGGAAACTTCCCCGAAATGATGTTACGGCTAGCCGCAAACGGGAAACCGATACGCGTGGTGGCTGATTCGGTTGCGTCCCCGAGTTATGCACCGGCTATGGCGGAGCGGACCGCGGAATTAGTTGAGCAGGATGGAAAAGGCCTCTACCACTTGGGTGGAGGAGAGGCGATTTCCTGGTTTGAGTACGCGAAGTTGATTTTTCAGCAGGCGGGTGTCTCGCCGGAACTCGTGCCGATCGAGGGCGCGGACTACAAAACGCTGGCCCGCCGTCCTAAGTATTCGGCGTTGGCTAACGAGCGGCTGCAGACGACTGGAATTGCAAATATGCCCGAGTTAGCTACAGCGGTTGCTCACTATTTTGCGCTGCGCCAAACTGCTATTGCGCATCGGGCTTCGTAGCGTAGTAGCCACTACGGGCCTGCACCCTGTAATCTTTGTTGTCGGTTCGAATGTCGAGCTTGCGGAAGGTGTTATCCCGTTGCGGGTTGGTGGATTCGTAGCCGATGGAATACTGGTTCCGCAACTCGTCTTGGATCTGACTGAAGATTTCGCTCAAGGGGTGTTTGGAGCTGACGGTAAACACCTTGCCTCCGGTTTCTTCGGACATCTTGCGAAGCTCGGATTCACCGCCGCCGCCTCCGAACATTCCAGCCCCCGCGTAGAATCCACGATCGACGTAGTAGATGCTGTAGATAATGGCGTCAGCTCGTTGCGCTGCTTCGATTGCAGCCCGGCGATCATAAGTACTGCCCTGGTCGTCTCCATCGGTGATCAGAATCATGGCTTTGCGGCCGACTTCGCTTTTCAGCTTTTCATTTGCAGCCAGATAGATCGCGTCATAGAGCAGCGTGCCTTTTACTCGCCCGGTGGGAACGGGCCCGGTGTTGACGTTCGGAATGGGACCATTGCCAAATGAGGGAGATTGCCCGTCCCCTTGAAGATCGCGCATGGCGGCGACCAGCTGCTTCGGCGAGTTAGTGTAATCCTGCAACAAGTCGGTGCTCTTGCCGAACGAGATGAGGAAGGCTTCGTCCTTTTTGCGGAGGACGCTGGAGAAGAATGAGGAAGCCGCCTGGCGCTCAATGTCAACTAAGCGCTCCTGGCTGGCGCTGATATCGATAAGTAGGCCGAGCGTGATGGGCAGGTCCGTTTCGCGGCTGAAGTGCTGGATGGTTTGCTGCTTTCCGTCCTCGAAAACGGTAAAGTTCTGCTTCTCGAGATTGGGAGTAAGCGCGCCACCTTTCTTGGCTTTGACCGTGAACAGGATGTTCACTAATTCGACGTTGACGCGAATGGTGGTGTCCTGGCCGGCGGACTCCGGTGGTGGTGGGGCTTGAGCTAAAACGAGGGAGGAAAGGAGCAGGAAGAGAGCCGTAGAACGAAGGTAGAAAAGCACAGTCTTCGATATCATTATGTAGGAATTGGAACCGGAAAAGAGGCCGCCCGCAACATTGACGGGAGATGCCGCAGTCACTCACTTACTGGCGGCGGATCCGATTTTAGCGGGGATCATCCGCGAGCCCGGGCCCTGCAACATCGCACTACGGCCGCCAACTTTCGAGACGCTGGCCCGGTCTATCACGTTCCAGCAACTCAG
>CALMAV010000425.1 GCA_937859895.1 uncultured Bryobacterales bacterium
TCTCCCTCTTCCGAATCCTACCCAATTTCGGACCAGTTTCAGGGGTTCAGGTCAGCTGTACTTAGATTATGCAAAATGAAAAACGCAGTTAAAATAGTGCACTAAGAGTCTGACTCTGAGTATCTATGAGGGAAGTATGAGTACGAAAGCTGTAGCAATCTTGTGTCTGACTCTTGGGCTGAGTGCGTGCAATAGTGATCAAGGTCACCGTGCCACTCCGAGCGATCCCAATGAGCAGCAGGGTAACCCTAATGCCAAGCCGGAGCAGAGCATGAAGGCAGTGAGCAACGGGGAAGATGATGGAAACAAGGCGAGTAAAGACCCGCATACGTTGACGCAGGATAATACGGCTGGCACGCCGAAAAAGAAGTAGTTCTATTTTGACGGGAACCCCTGGCCTTGTGCTGCGAAGTAGTTGATATGGATTTTCTTGATAATCTCGAAAACTCGCTGAAAAACCTGGAGTCACAGGAGGAGCGGGACCCGACGGCTTTGCAGCGTCAGCAGCAAGTGCGGGAGCAGGCCATCGCTGCTGCGCCCTGGGCCGAGAAGTTGAAGACTTCGGAATACACCCAATCTCTATTTACCAAGGCCGCGCTTGCGGGTCATAAAATGCGTGCCAAGATTTACATGGCCTGGCTCGAGTCTACTCTTCGGCTCGAGGTCAGAGGACACTGGTGTGAACTTAAACCCTCTTCGCATGGCGTAGTGGCGTACTTTCTTGGTACGGACGGAGAGTTGATAACCCGACCGGTAGACTTGAACGAAGACCCTGAAACTCTTCTAAATCGTTGGTTGGAAACTCTTCGCTCAAGCGCGTAGTTACAGTTCCTTGCGTTCCGGTGAAGACGCACTGGTAAGCATCGACAGGACGAAGTAGGCCGTTCGCTATCAACGCCTAAAGAGCCGCTTCTGCTTGGCCCTAATCTCTTCGGCTGTACAGGCAGGTAGCAAAGTACGCTCTCGAATTGAGACATTGAGTTCTTCCGACTTCTCTGCCATGACACCCACCTGTGCTTGAGGTTATCTTCAATTGCCGACAGCCGACCGACTTAATCAAACTGATCTAACTCCAGAAGACTCCCCCGCATCTTCAAGTAGAATTCCATTCCTGAACCCTAAGAATTGTTCGAAATTTGCATTTTCGCTTGCTTTCTAGCCAGACAGCAAAGGGTGCTCTCACCCGTGAGCTTAAATCCACTTTTTTCCGTTATTCACGACCATAGTAGGTATTTACGAAAAAGTAAACATCAGCTAATTCCTACCTCTTTGGGATAATCCTTAGTTCCAACAACCTGTTCGCTCAACGTAGAAACCTGGTAGGCAAAAGCCGTACTGGTACGTATTCAGAGATCTTGCATCCTTTATTCAAGAACAGCTGATTGGCCGCTAACCAAGCACCTCGCACCTGTGCTTAAACAACGGTTCTCTACCGAATTCCTGGTGAATATTTACGACTAATCGGCGAATAGCGGTGCATTGTCCGCACTTAAGT
>CALMAV010000426.1:0-5662 GCA_937859895.1 uncultured Bryobacterales bacterium
TTGTTGAGCCGTTATAGTCAGCCCGTACTAAACCAGCATCGCCCGCTCCAGATGGCCCGGGATTTTTGCGGGATGTAGCTAGACCGGCGTAGATATCTAGCGGAAATCCGTCGTGAATACCCAGGATGGGATAAATGCTCCACCCCTTGGTCAGCAATTTCGGGCCATGTTGCCAAAGCTGATCGAAAGGAAGGTCCCAACCTCCGGAGATATTGACGACATTGCGAACATCTGTATCGCCTGAAGCCCGGAACTGGTTGTGGTTGTAGAAAGGAACAGCACTATTACGCTCGCGAAAGCCGCTTTCATTGTCAATCTCATGTGACCACGTGTACGAGACGTCAAAGAAGCCTTTGCCGAAGCTCCCGCCAAGATTGCCGTAGCGTTTCAGGTGGACTTGCATTGCATTGTAGTTCGCTTTCCCAATATTTTGGAATGTATTTAAGTAGCTGAAAGTGTCCTGGCCATAGATTCTGTCTGTCCCTCCAAGAGCAAATGGGTTCTGATCAACTAACCCGGTAAGCTTATGTGCCGAGTAGCCAAGGTACCCCACTTCTAAGAGAAGTTCCGCCGGCAGTTGATGCTGAACGGAGAGGTTGTATTGAAAGATGTAAGGTGTCCGAAGATGCGGATTCACAAAGTAAACGCTACTTCCGCCAAAAGGCAGGTAGCCAGCATCGCCGAAGTTAAGGTTCTTTGAGGGCGGCTTCGATGGAAATGGATTTGCAACCCCAGCTGAAATATAGGGGTTCTGAAGATTGGTTAGACCGCCCGGTACGGGTCCGCTTGGGAAGATGTCGGAGAATCCGTAAAACGGAGCTTGCCCGTTAAATTGTAAGTTGTCTTCAGCTTTCAGGTAATCGTAGAACATACCTCCGCCACCACGAATACTGGTCCTAGCATCGCCAAATACGTCGTAAGCGAAACCAAAACGAGGGCCGAAATCATTCTTGTCTGGAAAGTTCGAGCCTCTGGGGGCACCCGGATCTCCAGGAAAGACCAAGTTCGTCGGAGCACCTGGAAAGCGTTGGGAGTGAAGGCCAGGTATGAAGGAGAAAGATCGCCCTTGAGTGTCGTACTTCGGCGTAGAATACTCGTACCGCAGTCCGAGGTTGACCGTTAGCCGTTGAGTCACTTTCCAGGAATCCTGTAGATACGCCCCGTATTGTTTTGTACGAACGTTGGAAGGCGCGGCACCAAATTGCACGTACTCGTCAGGCAGGCCAAGGAGAAAGTCGGCAAAGTCAACTTTTGAACCGACAACACTTCCTGGTCCGTAGAACTCAAACTCGCCATTCACGTAGTAGTCGTAATTGGTGTTGTTCTGTGCCGCAGAGAATAAGAATCCAGCTTTGAGGCTGTGTCGCCCAAGCACCCACGAGAGATTATCAGCGTAAGTGTAGTTGTTGTCGATGAGAGTCGTCGGGCCCTGAGGGCTGAAACCAATTTGAAGGTTCGATCCCTGAAAATTCAGCCGGGGAGGACCGCTGGGCTGATCAGAAGGCAGGTCGGCTCCCAGAGCAGAGGCAGTCGGCTGTTGTATGGAGGGAATCGCCTGCTGGCTGTTCAAGCGCTGCGCACTGATTCTTAACTCATTCAGTAAGCTCGGAGTAAAAGTGTGGTTATAAGTGACTGTGCCTAAGTAACTGGTGCTACCGCTCGTCGTGGGAAAGCCAAGAGTGTTAGTGGCGGAGGTAAAGGGAGTCTGCCTCGGGTTGTCAATCGAGGTAAACGTGCCGGACAGCGAGTCCTTTGAACCGATTGTATAGTCGAACCGGCCCAGGTACTCACCGTTATTATTCACTGAGGTTGCCTGCGGAAAAAGGAAGCCGCTTGGTGATGTTGGTATTAAGCCCTTCGCAAAGTAAGCCTTAGCGACAGGGTCGATCCGGGCTGGATCGATAATGCCTTGGGCTGCCAGGGTAGGGTTCGCCTGGTACTGCGGATTGTTTTGCAAAAAGGCAGCGACGGTACTCGCATTCGTAGTACTCGAAAAATCTCCGTTCGATTCCGCCGGTGTGAATGTATTCACTCGTCCGTTGGTAGGCGTAACATCCTGAATTTGTTTTTGTCCTTGATAGGAGAAGAAGAAAAACAGCTTGTTTCTCAAGATTGGACCGCCGATGGTCCCGCCGTACTGATTCCTCTTCAGGACCGGCGTGGGGACAGCATTCTGGTTATTAAAGAATCGATTAGCGTCGAAGTAGTTATTCCGCAGGTAGTCGTATAGAGTGCCGTGAAAGCTGTTAGTTCCGCTTTTGGTAACAACACTCACCACGCCTCCGGCATTGCGACCGTACTCTGCACTGTAGTTGTTCTCAAGCACTCGGAACTCAGCAACAGAGTCCGGATTTGGGTTGGCAACCACGCTATTGCTCAAAAGGCTGTTATTGATGGCGCCGTCTAGCAGAAAGGTCACAGAGTCTGTTCGCATTCCGCCAATGCTGTACGCGCCAGCGCCGCCGCTGTCCGGATTAGTAGGCGTTACACCTGGCTGCGTCCTTAGAAGATCCAGCGTATTACGTCCGTTAAGGGGCAATTCAAAAATCGCCTGACCAACTACGGTGCCGCCGACGGTGGAATTCTCCGTCTCCACCTGCGAAACGTTGCTCTCTACCGTTACGGCACTGGTTGTTGCCCCTACCTGCAGCTGCACATCGATGCGCAATGTTTGGTTGATGTTCAATGCTGTCTGCGACTCGACGGTAGTCTGCTGAAAGCCGGCTGCCTGCGCCGAAACACTGTAACTGCCAATGGGTAACTGCTGTGCCTGATAGTTCCCGGAAGCGTCCGTCGTTACATCTTTGGCCACATTCGTAGCCCGGTTTTTCACCGTTACCTTTGCGCCGGGCACGGCCGATCCGGTTTGATCTGTCACTGTGCCGCTTATCTTACCGGTAGCATCCTGCCCGTGGCTCAAGGGGCTTAACAGAGTGAAAAGGGAAAGGGCCAGCGCTAGGCGGACCCCGTGTAAACTGCTCATGCTCTCTACTCCTGCGAAACGGGGACTATTCGCGTCTCTGTATCGGCTCAGACGTCGAGGTCAGTCGCCAGTTGACGGAATGAAAAAGATTAGCATGTTTACACGACTAAATCGAAAGCTTTATCGAGCCGTCGCAGCTTTTGTGTTGGGTTCTGCTAAAGGTACCTGTACATCCTTAGGAGGCCGTACTATGAGGGGCAGTACTAGAGACGCAAGTAAGACAAACGCAATTAAATGAAAAGCGCCACTATACTGGCCAGAGATTTGTCGCATGTGCGCAACCAAGATTGGACCGAAGGCACTCGCAAACCCCCAAGCGGTAAGCATCAGGCCATAAATAGGACCCACGTTCTTCGATCCGAAGTAGTCCGCTGCAAATGCCGGCATGGTGCCGAACCCGCCGCCGTAGCACATTAAGATCACAAAGCTGACGGTGGTCACTAGCGCGACCGAATGCAGGCTGGGAAAGATCCAGAATAAGACAACTTGGAGCGCGTACATAACGATGAATGTCGTACGTCGAGTAAGGAGGTCGGAAACCCAAGCCCAGAAGACTCGCCCGGCTGCATTGCCAATGGCAACAATGCCCACCATGCTGGCCGCTGCTAGGGCAGTGACCCCCGCCAATTGCTGGAACATAGGAGATTCCTGGGAGATGATGGAGATTCCGGCCGAAGTGTTGAGAAAGAGCAGCCCCCACAGCACCCACCACTGCCAAGTTCGTAACGCCTCGCCTAGTGAGTAGTCGCGTTTAGATCGCTGGGCTGCTTGCGTAGCGCTGGGCGTGTAACCTTCCGGTTTCCACCCCGGCTGCGGGTTTTGCATAAAGAAGCCTGCGAACACACTTACGATCATGTAGGCGATGCCCAGATAGGCAAATGTCGGCAATACGCCAACGCTGCCAATTAGACGTGTTGCAATCGGCGCAGTAAGGAGTGCGCCAGCGCCAAATCCGCCCACCGCAACGCCGGTGATCAAACCTCGCCGGTCAGGAAACCACTTCACCAGAACCGCCACCGGAACGATATAGCTGAAGCCCAGGCCGATTCCGCCAATCAAGCCGTAAGTCAAATAGAGCCCCGGAAGGCTATGCCCGGCAATGCTGGCAAGAAAAACGCCGAGACCGTAAAGCAAGCCGCCCGTCATCGCCACAATGCGCGGCCCTGACTTATTGAGCCACAGGCCGGCAAAGAAAGCCGAAAAACCCAGCGCCAGAATAGCAATGGTGAAGGTCAGAGTGACCTGCTGCCGCGACCATCCGAACTGCTTCATCAGCGGAGTCACGAACACGCTCCAGGCGTACACGGCTCCTAGTGCAACTTGTAATAGCACGCCGGCGGCTGCAATAATCCAACGATTCACGAGCCCTCTTTCCTTAAGTGCCCGACCCCTAATGAGGCGAGCGCCCTTAGATATTGGACTGCAATCACGGCTAATCTGTACAAGGCAATTAGTACTCGGCCCCAGACAAATGGACGGGCTAGGGACGTAGCTCTTACCATTGTTTTCCGACGTGATACAAGTACTCATAGGCGTCAGATTTGCTTTGCGCCACCATGAGGAATAGCTGCCGGCTTCAGGCCGGCCTGGAACGTCTAGCCATGAACCCCATTTCGTCTCTATTTAACTGGCCAGTTCTGAAGCAAATTGGAAAGAGTGACTTGCATGCTCTGGGCGATACCGCGGCCTCAGACCGCACGCGAAATCTGAACTCGCGGCTGAAAGGCGCAGATAAAGTGGTTTCCTCTATCTGTCCCTACTGCGCAGTCGGTTGTGGCCAGAAGATCTACGTTAAAGACGAGAAGATCATCGACATTGAAGGTGACCCGGAATCCCCGATTTCAGAGGGTTGCCTCTGCCCCAAAGGTTCAGCGACGTTCCAGTTGGTGACTAGTCAGCATCGCGAGCAGAAGGTTCTATATCGCAGGCCGTATGGAACCGAGTGGGAGCCGATCTCGTTAGCTCAGGCCAGTGAGATGGTTGCGCAGCGTATTAAGAAAGCGCGTGATGAACACTGGGAGACCACCAACGGTCAAGGCGACCTGGTTAACCGAACTCTTAGCATCGCGCATCTGGGTGGCGCGACTCTGGACAACGAAGAAAACTACCTGCTAAAGAAGCTGTACAGCTCGCTCGGCATAATCCAAGTCGAAAATCAGGCCAGGATTTGACACTCCTCCACGGTCCCCGGTCTGGGGGCCTCGTTTGGAAGAGGTGGTGCAACTACGTCGCTGCAGGATCTGGCGAATGCTGATTGCATCCTGATTGAGGGGTCGAACATGGCCGAGGCGCATCCGGTGGGTTTCCGCTGGGTGATGCTGGCCAAACAGCGCGGCGCCATCATTATTCATGTGGACCCGCGGTTTACCCGGACGAGTGCCGTTGCGGATATTCATGCGCCGATTCGTGCAGGTACCGACATCGCATTCCTGGGCGGATTGATCTCCTACATTCTGGAGAAAGAAGCGTATTTTAAGGAGTACGTTCTCGCTTACACGAATGCCGCTGAGTTAATTAGTCAGGAATACCAGGACACCGAAGATCTCGACGGCTTGTTTAGTGGCTGGAAGCCTGAGGACGCCCAGTACGAAAGCAAGACCTGGAGCTATCACCGTGCTGGAGACGACGATCAATCGGTTGGGGGACAACGTGTTGCCGAGTCCCATGCCGAGCGCGCCG
>CALMAV010000426.1:5672-5906 GCA_937859895.1 uncultured Bryobacterales bacterium
CCGCTAACTTTCAGCAGGAGCATATTAAGTCGGCGTTGAAAGACCCGACGCTGCAGAATCCTTTCTGCGTGCTCCAGATTTTGAAGCGCCACTTCTCGCGATATACGCCCGAGATGGTGCAAGAGGTAACAGGCGTTCCGCAGGATCAGTTTGTTCGAATTGCGGAGACCCTGATCAAGAACTCGGGGCGTGAACGAACCACCGCGCTTTGTTATGCAGTGGGCTGGACCCATC
>CALMAV010000427.1 GCA_937859895.1 uncultured Bryobacterales bacterium
AGTGCGGATCGGCAACCGTACATTTCGGCATGAAGGGTGCGCTGTCCCGTTCGTCAAACGTGAGATCATCGCCGGTTTCCATGGTGTAACCGAAGACCGCCGGGTTCCATTTCAGCTGGCCAAGGTGCGCGCAGGCATAAGGATCAAGCAGAAGTTTATTCGGGTTGAAGCGATGCCCCACTTCGGGCGCGTACGGTCCATGTACTCGATAGCCATAGATAGTTCCCGGCGTTATGTCGGGAATATAGCCATGCCAAATCTGATTCGTGTATTCGGGAAGCTGAATCCGTTCCCGTTCGGTCTCACCGTCTACATCAAAGACGCAGAGTTCAACTTTGGTGGCATTAGCCGAAAAAAGCGCAAAATTTGTTCCTTTCCCGTCCCATGTTGCCCCACGGGGAAACGGCGATCCTTCTCTAATCCTAGTTTTCTCAGCCATGTTTCCCTTTAGATGCGAGGAGCGTACAAACCTTTCGCATACAACGGCGGCGTCGATAAAGTAGAAACGGGAACTTTCCATTAAGTACTCAGCCTTTTGACCTTCCGCCAACTGAGAATCCGCTAGTAGATCAGGCATTACAGCGGCTGTATGCCCGCAATGAGCGAAAATTTCAGGATCTGGAAGATGCGACCCTCGTGCAGGCGCGACTGGAGAGCCGCATGGCTAAGGGTGGTCAAGCAGCAGGCAGAGTTGTAAGCAGAACCATCGAAGTAGTCCAGCGCCACGAGAATTGGCTATTGAATTGGGAGATTAAAAGAGTGAGATGGGCGAAAAAATCAACTTCCCGATCGATCGGGACATGCATCGCGAGGGCGGCCCGGAAAGCAAACAGCTACTCGTACCTCAAGGCGTCAATCGGATTTAGGCGTGAAGCTCTTAGCGCGGGCAGGAAGCCGGCAATCAGCCCCACAATCTCGAGCATCAGCGTCGAAGTGACTACGACGAAGGTTGAGATCTTCAGGTGAATGTCACCAGATCCGCTCTCGTCTTTAAACAAAGGTCCCAGCAGCGGAAGCGATCCCACTAGGATGGTGACGAGAAACCCCAATCCGATGCCAATAACTCCACCGGTCGTTACGATGATGAGCGCTTCCAGCAAAAACTGAAAGAGAATGGATCGCTGGGTTGCGCCGAGAGATTTGATGACACCGATCTCGCGGGTGCGCTGGGTGACCGATACCAACATGATGTTTGTGAGGCCAACTCCACCGATGGCAAGCGTTAGTGTTCCGATTAACCCCAGCAGCACTTGAAGTGCGCCAGACATCGCGTCAATCTCTTTCATAAATTCGTTGAAGGCGATGATTTCCACTGCACGGTCGTCAGTGCTTGAGAAGTGATGGATACGCGCGAGCGTTGCACGAACCTGTTTAATAGCATCGGCCCGAAAGATGGGATTGGCGGGCGACCAGACGATGTCCTGCGGATACTTAACGTCGTGCAGGAGCGACATTGTTCCATAAGGGATGAAGATGCACTCGTTGTCGGGAGTGTTGTAGTTCGAAATCTGAATTTTTGTTTTTAGAACTCCGGCAACGGTGAACTGCATGCCCTGGATTGTGATTTTCTCGTTCTCCGGAGGGATTTCGCCGAATAGCTTCTCCGCAGCTTTGGCGCCGAGCACAGCAAACCGCTCCTTCTGGATGTTGTCCTCCGGTGAAAGCCAACGCCCGGTAATAACGGTCATGTTGCGTACTTTCTGGTAATCCACGGGCAGCACACCGCGGATGGTCATATTTTCGGTTCGATAGCTACGGGTGACGGGCGTACCGCGCATCATGACTTCCGGTGAGATCGCCGCTACTAACGGCACGCTGTCCCGAATAGCGTCTACATCATCCTCTTCCAGCCGAATGTGGCGGCCTGATCGTTCGCCACCTGCCTGCGCTGAGGTCTGGCCTTCAAACATGACAATCAGGTCCTGCCCAACTGCTTTGAAAGCAGTGGTGAGCGCAAAGCCAAACCCTTCGCCGTAGGAGTAGAGAATGACAAAGCAAGTTACTCCCCACGCCAGGCTCAACATAGTTAGGAGACTGCGCTGCCGGTTAAAAGCAAGCGCCGCGAAGGCTTCCCGAACAATGGCAAGGAGGCGCACGATTTATCTTTCTGCCCGCAATGCTTCTACCGGCGTCAGGGACGCAGCTCGCCAGGCAGGTATGAGTGAAGAGACCATCGCGATAATGGCAAGCGCCGCGAACGACAAGATCGTGGTAGTAAGAGTAACTGGCAGCCCCGGAAAGGCATCCGGCATAGGAACGAACTTCAATCCCGAAGAGAGACCGAAGGCAATGCCCCAACCAACCGCGCCACTGACTAGGGCAAGAACACAACCCTCGACAAAGAAGTCCATCAGAATGCGCTGGCGAGTGGCACCCAGGGCTTTCCGCAAACCCACTTCGCGCGTTCGTTCGCTGACCGTCACCAGCATAATGTTCATCACTCCAACCCCGCCCAGGCTCAAGGTCACCAGCGCAATCATTGATAGAAACACCGTCATAGATTCGAAGATCCCGTCCACCTGTTTTGCATTCTCAACTGTGTCCCAAATTCCAAGTGCACCCGTGTCAGCCTGGTCAAAGCCATGGTTGCGGGCAAGCAGTTGTACGACCTGACGACGAGCGCTTTCGAAGTCCTCCAATGAGCGTGGCTTGTAGATAATGTCATCGAGCATTCCTGAGAAATAGGAAGGATCTTTGGGTGGGATGTCACGTACCGCAGTTTGGTAGGGAATGAAGATCTTTTGCTCGTCCGGGCTGCCGTAACTAGAGTTTTGATTCTTATCTGCCAACAGACCAATGACTTGAAAAGGCAGAGAATTAATAGCAATCTGCTGTCCTACAACATCCGGGCGCGGACCGAAAAGCTGCTTCCTAACTTTGGCACCGATGATGGCTACACGACGGCCTGCTTCGTTGTCTTCGTTGCTGAAAAAGCGGCCAGTTGCAACAGGAACACTGCGCAATTTGTTGAACTGGGGCTCTACTCCGTCGGTGTCAAATGCACCGCTGTTGAACGCGCTAGTCGCACGATTCGTGCTCTCAATCTCCCCGACTACTGTTTCGGCCAGATAACATTCTTCGCGAATGCCAAGTACGTCGTTATACGTTAGCCGAATACGATGCCCGGCGCGCTGTCCGCCAGCCTGTTTCGCTGTTCTGCCCCCAAAAAGAATGACAATGTTTTCGCCCAGACTCTTCATGCTGTTGCGCTGGCCTTCTTTGAACCCATCACCCATGGCAACGATGAGCACGATAGAGGCGATGCCCCAGGCAATGCCGGCCATGGTGAGAAATGTTCGCAGCTTGTTACGCAGGAGGCTGGAGAAGACCTGCGAGAAGAGCTCCTTCAGGTACGTCATTATGGCAGAATGACCTGTTGGCCTTGAGTGAGCCCGCTGAGGACTTCGGTGCGTGCACCGTTGCTGATACCGGTCTTAACGGAAATGCGGCGACGGCCTTTCTCATTAGCTGCGTCCGGTACTTCGACTTCCGTAGCCCGATTTTTGGCGTATAAGACAGCGCCTTCCGGGATGGTCAGCACCTGTTTTTTCTCGTCCAGAATGATCTCAGCATTGGCCGTCATTAGCGCGCGTAACTTGCGAGTCTCGTTCGAGATGGAAACACGCACTTCGAAGGTGGTGACGTTGTCTTTCTCCGCGCCCATGGGTGAAATCTTGGTGACTACGCCCGGGAATTTTTGATCTTTAAATGATTCGACTGTAATCCGGGCAACCTGCCCAAGGTAAACCTTGCCAATGTCGCTCTCATCCACCTTGCCCTTAACGTAAACACTGCTGAGGTCACCGAGCGTCATGATTAACGTAGCGCCCGAACCCATGGTGAGAATAGAGCTTACTGCTCCGCCCACCTCGCTATCGCGTGAAAGCACGACGCCATCGATAGGAGAAGTGATAGTTGCATTGCGCAAATCTTCTTCTGCCCGGGCTACAACCGCGTTTTGCTCGTCGTATTGAGCTTGCGCCTTGGTGATCGCTGCCTGCGCACTGGCCAGATTGGCGATCGCCGAGTTCTTCCTGTTTAAAGCAAGCTGATAGTTCTTCTCTGCTTCGTCCGCTTTGTCGATCGCAATCAGGCCATCCTTATGTAGCCGTTCGGCGCGGTCAAAGTCTTTCTTCAAAAACTCGACATCCGGGCTGGCAGCATCCACCTTATAGCGTTCCAGATCGGCCTTAGCCGTCTGAATTTGCGCCTGATTAACACTCAAGGCAGCGCGCGCTTCGTTCAAGCGAGGCAGCAGGTCATTCCGGTCCAGTTCGCAGATAACTTGCCCTTTGCGCACATAGTCGCCGAAATTAACGGGCAAGGTTTGGATGATTCCGCTGGCTTTGGATTTAATTTCTACCTGACGCTCAGGCTGAATCTTGCCGGTTGCTACGACCGACCGAGCTAGATCTACGCGCTCCACTTTAGCGAGCTTCTCAGGGTCAATCTTGGCCGGTTTATGGCCAATTGCCTTGACTGAAAAGAAAGAGACAGTCCCGAGGAGTACAAGAGCAAGCACCCACCACCAGCGACGTCGCGAAGTTCGTTTTGCCATCCGTATTGGCTATACGCAGGCGGAGTCGATTGGTTCCGAAATTTCTGATAGTTTTGTGATGATCTGAATGTTTGGATTCGAGAGGGTGCTTCAGCGCTGCTTGCCCACTAGCATCAGGAGCAGGTAGTCTCCGGCTAGAGGATGGTCTCGAATTGCAAACCAGTTCGTGAAAGCAGTTGCGGCAGTAGCCAGGACCGTCTCTACTTCTATAGGACTCCATAAGAGATGGTTATTGTAGTCAGCACTGTGACGTTCCTGCTGTAAGGTGAAGAAAGCTTCCGCAACAGCTTTCAGCTCAGTCGGGACCGGTTGAACCACCGCATGCCAGTCCTTCCAATGCGAGTTATTAAACTGTGCGGAACTGCTACTCATGAGCTTATGGCTAAAGGCGCGCTCCAAACCCGTCTGAGCGGCTGGAGAGCTGCCACGTCGATGGAGCGCAGCTTCGCCAATCAACAGGTGAAAGAGCGCGTAATAAGCGGTGGAGACGGAGCGACGCAGTGTTGCCTGGCTTGGACTGGACCCCTCGTAAGTTGCGAGGTGGTTAGCCTG
>CALMAV010000428.1 GCA_937859895.1 uncultured Bryobacterales bacterium
GTTGTAGATGGGCACAATGACGGAGAGCTTCTGCGTGGTTGATGCCACCTTTGCTCGGGCTACGGCATAGTCGCGTGTCAGGATCACATCACCAAAGCCAGCCTTCAGTAGATGAATCTGCAGATCATCTGCCGGTATTGGTGGAAGAGCAAAAAGCAGGACGTCACCTGGCGTCAGTCTTTGCCGAGCGGTAGCCAATTGCTCCGCAGTAGTTGGAAGCACGACGAAGCCCGCGGCTGCTAAGTCAGCTGTCAGCTCCTGATCGGCCCCGATCGTCATAACGGTCCGGGAGTTTCGAGCATACCGGATCAGCTTCTGCACAAGCGCGGAACGTTCAGAAAGCCTGAGTTCACGCACCGGCAGCAAGCACTTCCCAGCGCGCCTTTTCTTTTTGTAAAGCAGGGTGAGAAACCAACAGATGCCAGAGAACCGCCTGAAAAGCTTCTGCGTGCGCCGTCACATGGGCTGGCTCCACAGTTGGAACCAGAATGCAATGGTGAGCCACCGTCGCTGCATACCCGCCGTCTCGTCCTACGATTGCAAACAGCTTTGCACCAACATCCCGGCCATGATCAAGCGCGGCAATCAGGTTCGTACTCACGTTTCGTTCAGCATCTCCACCGCCGACAGACAGCACCAGAAGCGCATCACTCTCGCAAAACCGGCTAACTCGGAGATAAGTTGTAAATACCTGATTCCACCCTTCGTCATTGGTGCTGGCTGTAACTTCTGAAACGTTATCTGTTGGTGCGTACGCCTCAAAGCCAGTGGCCTTCCGAAAATCGCAAGCGGCATGTGAAGCATTGGCGGCACTACCTCCCACGCCCACAATGAATAATCGCCCGCCCTGGTCTCGCACTTCGGCCAGCGCTTGGGCAAAAGCTTCCACCGTAACGGGATCGATACTTGCCGCCACAGCTGCCGTTTCCTGTAGAAAGCTTTGTGCAAAACTCATCTGGCCAAGTAGCGTTCAAGGTCACGTAGACCCTCGGGAGAGCCGATCTCGTAGAAACGCTCGCTTACTTCGAAAGCAGCTAGTTGCCCCTGAGCAAGTAGATTTTGGTAAACAAACTGAAGGTCAACGGGCTGCCCCGATGGAAGTTCTGCAAAGGTCTGGCGGTTAAACACGCCCAGACCGTAGTCGATGTATTGCATCTCAGGCGTGCGTACGGCTTTGTCATATCGAACGATCCGTCCGTTCTGCGCCTCTACATTGCTGCGGTCAAAGCGGTCGTCATTGCGATGGATCGTCATTAGCGCCTGTTTTCCTGATTGGTGAAACGACCGTGCGATCGCACCGTAGTCGCATTGCAGATAAGAGTCTCCATAAAGCACAAAGAATATTGGGGGTAGCTCCTCGAGCGCCTTTCGAATTGCACCCGCAGTACCGAGGCGAAGAGGGGCATCCGATGAGTATCGCAGCCTGACACCAAACTCGGACCCATCGCCGCCGTAGGACTGAATTGCATGGCCCATATGACCAATGCACAGGATCGCGTCCCGAATGCCCTGCGACTGAAGGAGCCGCAGCTGATGATAGAGGAAGGGCTTGCCGTCCACTTGTACCAGAGACTTGGGCACTTGTTCAGTAAGCGGATACAGCCTGGTAGCAAGACCACCGCACAGGACAACGCAGGGCAACATGAGCGCGCCTTTACGATTGCGTCACCAGAGTTGTGCCTTGAAAGTCGAATCGCATCCGCACCTCCCTGACTCCGGCTTCCCGCATAGCATGTCGAAGCCGCGTTTTGTCTTCGGTGTAGAAGAGTAGAAACCCTCCCCCGCCCGCGCCAATCAACTTACCGCTAAGGGCGCCATTCTGGCAGGCCAGGTTATACCAGCCATCGATAGCCTCCGTACTCATGCTCGTCGAGCGCTGCTTCTTGCTCTCCCAATGGACGCGCATCAGCTCAGCAAAGCCTCGCAGATCGCCCGACTCCAGTGCATCCCGACTCTGGTACCCAAGCTGCTTGATTTGGTGCAGACGATCCGTCATTTCAGGATCTCCGCGCTTGCTGAGCTCATTCTGCTCGCTCAGAATACTGGAAGCCGAGCGGGTGAAACCGGTGTAGTACAGGATCAAATTGTCTTCCAAATTAGCCGTTGTCTCGGCGCTGATCCGCAAGGGAGAGACAGCAACGTGGCCGTCCTGAGCAAAGTGGAATGCCGTGAGTCCGCCAAAAGCCGAAATGTATTGATCCTGCTTGCCGACCGGTTCGCCTAGCCGCACCATCTCAATGTGGCACGCCTGCTCGGCCAACTCCTGCCTTGGAACTAGCGACCGTGCATTCACATGCAAGGCATACAACAGCGCCGTCAGAAAACTTCCACTGGAACCAAGTCCAGTGCCGGCCGGGATATCGGACATGCTGGTAATTTCAAGACCACCCGCCTGCTGACCAACTAGCCTGAGCGCCTCGCGAATCAACGGATGTTCAATTTCCGCAAGGCTGCGCACCCGTTCCATTCGCGAATACTTGAGGATCAGATCCTCAAAGAAAGTCTGGTGCAGCGTGATGTAGACGTATTTGTTGATAGCAGCCGAGAGCACAAAGCCTCCGTGCTGTTCGTAGTAAGAAGGCAGGTCTGTGCCGCCGCCGCCGAGCGTTATGCGTAGCGGGCTTCGGGTGATGATCATACGGCATCATCTTGCCCAATAAGTTCAGGATGGGCTTGCAAATAGCGCACTGTGCGAGTAACGGCTTGTTGTATTGTCAGCTTGGGCTGCCAACCAAGACTACGCGCAGCTTGCGTATCTAAATAGATAAACGGGTTGTCGCCAACCCAGCCGCGCTCGCCATTGCCGAACCTAATGTCAGGGCTGAGATCGAGCTCCTCGCAGATCCAGCTAATTGATTGCCGAACGTCACAGTATTCATCAGTGCCTAGATTGAGCAGGTTAACTCTTGACTTGCTCTGCTCAACGGCAGTCAAGATACCGTCCAGGCAGTCCTGCACGTAGAGATAGGACTTACGCTGCTGCCCGTTGCCCAACACGTTCAGG
>CALMAV010000429.1:0-1715 GCA_937859895.1 uncultured Bryobacterales bacterium
GGCCTCGGGTACCGTCTGTTTCGGGGTGGCATTCGACGTCAGATTACAACTGCTTTCGCTTGCATCTTTCTCGTTCTCACTTTCGGCACGGCTGTTAGCACCTACCAGTTTAGCCTGTTGGAAAGAGAGAATGGCCGAATAAACCGGGTTGACCATCAGGCGCTGACAGTACTTCGCGTAAGTAACGACATTGCCACTTATGAGCAGAGACTACGGGGATCGCTCAACTCTCACGACGCGAAGATATTTGCGGCACAGGCGAAGACTCTCGGCCAGGCAATAGGAAGTCATATAGCAGCCGCCGAGCAGGCTTTCGCTGTTTCCGAGTTAGCCGGTAATCGCGACGTACGGTTTGCTTACACCCTGGCCTCTGTTCGCCACGCGCTCCTGGATCATATTGCCGGATTAACTGACTTAGCCGTTACCGGCGATTGGCAGGCAGTGAGGCTGCGGATCGATCGGCAGACGCGGCGTGAAAGCGCCCGCATGGCGGTGTTGGTCCACGAACTGGACGATGAGATCTTACTGTCCCGCAACAATGCTGTCGAGACCATGAAGTCCGTCCGCTTACGCGCTGAGATTGCACTTCTCAGCTCTCTCGGGATGACGCTGTCCATTGGTTGTCTGCTGGCATTACGCTTCACACGGCGTATTACGCGCCCACTTTCGCAATTGCAGATGGGCGCACGAGCCTTGGCTCACGGCGACTTCGATCAACGTGTTCCGGCCGATGGCACTGATGAACTGGCCGAAGTTGGGCGGTCATTCAACGACATGGCTTTCCGGCTCTCAAAGCTTTATGAAACCGTGCGGGAAAGTGAGGCGCATTTCCGCTCCCTCATCGAAAACGCCGCTGACCTGATCCTTGTCTTCGACGAGCGGGGAAAGTTTCGCTACATTAGTCCGGCAGTTGAGCGAATCCTGGGCCAAGCTCCGGAAGGCCTGCTAGGTAGACCAGCTGCCGACTTCATTCGGGCTAGCGCTCCGGAAGTGCGGGCCATGCTTTCAGGGAGTGAGATCACATGGTCGGTTCTGGCGTCGTTTGAGTTTCGTATTCAGGCAGCAGACAAGTCGCAAGTGGTTCTGGAAGGAAGCGCGAGCAATCGACTGCATGACCCCGCGGTTCGAGGCATTGTTGTCAACGCCCGCGACGCTACGGCCCGGAAGGAAGCTGAGTACGAGATCCGGAAGTTAAATGAAGAGCTGGAACAGCGTGTTCTCCTGCGGACTGCGGAGTTACAGGAAGCCAAAGAATTGGCCGAGGCGGCAAGTCGCGCCAAAGGCGAGTTCCTTGCCAACATGAGCCACGAAATACGGACTCCGATGAACGGGGTTATTGGCATGGCAGAGCTTGCATTGCAGGCCCGTACGGATGCTGAGCGCTTTGAGTACTTGCGGACCGTGGTGCAGTCTGGCGAAAGCCTACTCGGAATCATCAACGATGTGCTCGACTTCTCCAAAATGGAAGCGGGAAAGCTGTCTCTGATTGAGCAGCCATTCGACGTGCGCGACTGTATTGCCGACAGCCTTCGTACCCTGGCCGGGCGCGCCCATGAGAATAAGCTGGAGTTGATCTTCGAGGTGGAGTCCGATGTACCCGAGATGATTGTAGGGGATAGTGGCCGGCTTCGGCAGATCCTTTTGAACTTAGCTGGGAACGCCATCAAATTCACGCACCAGGGTGAAATTACGGTGCGTGTTGCACTCGCCGAAAG
>CALMAV010000429.1:1725-3894 GCA_937859895.1 uncultured Bryobacterales bacterium
CGCCTGCTCCAGTGGCCGGAACCCATCCGGCTGATCTGGGACTGCTGTTTTCCGTTCAGGACACAGGTATCGGAATCGATAATGCGCAGCAGCGGTCTATCTTTGAGCCGTTCACGCAAGCAGACAACAGCAGCACACGGCAATATGGCGGAACGGGCTTAGGTTTGACCATCTGTCGGCGACTAGTCGATCTGATGCATGGCCATATCACCCTCGAAAGCGAAAAAGGGATTGGCACCACTGTTTCTTTCCTGGCACGGTTTGGACGCGTGCTCACCGTTGCTGCAGAGGCTAGTCCCGTGGAGAAAGATTGCATGCATGTGCTCGTGGTTGACAGTCACAGCAAACACGCCGGTGTTATTCGTCGTCTGTTAGAACACTGGGGCCATCGCACGCAGCTGGTAGAAACGTCCAAACAGGCATTCTCGTATCTCACCGCCTGTTCGGACCCGGTTCAAGTGGTGATTGCGAACGAGTCCAGCGTTCCAGACTATCCGGCTCTAGTGACCTCGCTATCCAAACTTGGTAACCGCGTTGCTCCGCGGCTTATTACCCTGCGCGATGCTGTTGCACGAGGCTCTTCGCAGAACCGGGAACTGAGCGGCCACATCATGATCCGTCCAGTTAAGCACAACGATCTTAAGGAAGCGCTTCTTCGGTCTAATCAGGGCGCGATAACAGCTACAAAGACTTCTTCGGAAGACAGTCTGGACTCCCTAGACGGTTCCCTACGCATCCTGCTTGCCGAGGATAATGCGGTTAATCAGCTAGTTGCCAGCCGCATGTTACAGAAGCTTGGGCATACGGTTGAAGTGGCCGATAACGGCCTGATTGCAACTGAAATGCTGCAGAAAGCCAGCTTCGACCTGGTGCTGATGGATGTGCAGATGCCAGTCATGGATGGGCTGGAAGCAGTTGCGCTGATCCGAACCCGCGAGAGAGCCAGCGGTTCTGAGCACCAGATGATTGTCGCCATGACCGCCCACGCGCTGCACGGGGACCGCGAACGAATGCTGGAAGCAGGCATGGACGACTATATATCCAAGCCTATTTCCCAAGCGGAGATCAAGCGAGTACTGGCCTCGGTTCCCTGCCGTAGCCTGGCCGTTCCGGCAGCTTAGTAAAACTTGTGTGAGGGCGGACCGTCTAGTGAGCATTAACCGATTGCACACGCCAGCAACGAACAGTCTGCTGAATCGCGTCTAGCCAGACCAAGGCAGCTGACGTGCTCGCCGCAGCTACCCACTTCCTGGATTGCGCAAGTAGTCTCAAGTTCATGGCAAGACCTATCCCAAACACTTCTATCAATGGAGGACTATTCGAAAGTCCAACTATGTGCTTCTTCCTGGGATGAAGGCGTTTACTTCCCGGTGCCTAGCATTTTCGAGGCAGCAACTGCACTAAGAAGTGGGCTTGCAATTCGAGAGATTGCACACTCGGAGGCATCGGAGCATGAGATTGACATGGTTCGGCAAACTGTTCAGTCCTACGTAGACCGAGCTCGCGCCGAAAAGCATCATGCGATCTGCTTTCTCACAGGGGTTCCTGGATCGGGGAAAACGCTTGTGGGGTTAAGCCTTGCTCACTCAAGTGAAAACAAGGCCGATTTACTTCACTTTATGAGTGGTAATGGCCCATTGGTGAAAGTCTTACAACATCTTTTCACGCAACAGAGTAGGAAGAGCGGGGCCACCGCTGAGCAGGCCCGCATAGAAGCGAAAACCCTCATTGAAAATGTCCACGTCTTTGCTCGCTACTATAGCGACGAGAACCAGGACGCCCCATCCAATCACGCAATTGTTTTTGACGAGGCCCAGCGTGCTTGGAATCAAGCTCAAAACTTTAAGAAGTTTAAGCGGCCCTACTCTGAACCTGAGATGCTGCTGCGAGTCATGGAAAGACACAAAGATTGGTCAGTCGTAATTGCCTTAGTCGGGGGCGGGCAAGAGATTAACGACGGTGAGGCCGGTTTGGAGGAATGGGGCAGCGCTCTGATTAGTAGCTCGGACAACTGGGTCATTTACCCTTCCCCTGAGGTCTTAAACGGTGGAGCGTCAACAGCAAATCACCAATTGTTTTCTGATCGGATACATCAAGGGAGGGTACGCACCGATTCAGCGTTGCATCTGCGGACATCAAACCGAAGTCTCCGAGCAGAAAAGCTGGCTA
>CALMAV010000430.1:0-4275 GCA_937859895.1 uncultured Bryobacterales bacterium
AGGGAATGCCGCTCGACTTGGAGAGCAGAAAGCAGCGGATCAACTCACCGGCACGTAAAGGCACGGTCTCGTTGGCAAGCAAACCAACGTAGATCGCTTCAACGCAGTGCGCGAACGAGACATTCTGAATCGGTCGCAAGAGGAGTTTCCAACGCAGACCATGAAGAAGGTAGACGCAAATATCGGTGACTACAGCGATAAGCACCCATTGCCAGTGCATTCGCCGCACATCGTGCCAGATCTGAGAAAGGTTAGCGCCATTCAGGACCCACGCTAAACAGATCAGCGAGAGCAGGTTCGTGCCGATAATGATCGCCCACGACCTGAACTTGCGGTTGCGCTCAACGGACTGCGCCGGCGCGATTTGCGTGCTCAAGTACCCTTATGATAACGCCCCGGAAACAACGCCTAATCACGACCCGCTAAACGTACAAGCCCATTGCAGCCTTGGTTTTTCTCACAGTCTCTTCAGCAATCGGCAGAACCCTTTGTCTTCCGTCAGCTAGTACACCTTCAAGGTAGCCAGGGTCGGCTATTACTTCACGGTACTTCTTCTGAATAGGCTCCAGCCGACTGATAACAGCTTCAGTGACCCGCTTTTTAAAGTCGCCGTAGCGCATACTGGCCGCAGTTTCTTTCCTGAAGGTGGGATCGCACGCCTCTCCGATAGCCAACAGGTTGGCGATGCCGGGGCTTATATTTTCGAGATCGACGGCCGGGGAGGAATCAGTAGTCGCCCGACCAATCTTCTTCGCAATGACCTTGGGGTCATCCAGCAATCCTATGGCATGGCCTGTGCCCGGTGCTGACTTACTCATCTTTTGGGTAGGATCGTCCAAGCCCATAATGCGTGCGCCGACGCTGGGCAGAGAGGTAGCAGGCATCACGAACGTTTCCCCGTACAACGAATTAAAGCGCTGAGCGATATCGCGTGCCAATTCCAGATGCTGCGACTGATCGTCACCAACAGGAACAAGAGCCGCTTGATACAGCAGGATATCGGCAGTCATCAGCACCGGGTACTGCAGCAGGCCGGCCCCAATCGTCTCCTGCTTTTCAGACTTAGTCTTAAACTGCGTCATCCGGTAGAGCCAGCCAAGCGGGGTGACACAGGTCAGGAGCCACGACAGTTCCGCATGACCGCTGACGCTGGATTGGACAATGATCGAAGACTGTTCCGGGTCGATGCCAGATGCAATAAAAAGCGCTGCAGTCTCGCGGATCTTTGCCGCCAACTCAGCAGGCTGCTGATAGATAGTGATGGCATGCAGATCGACAATACAAAAGATACTTTCGTACTGCCCCTGGATTTCGGCCCAATTTTTCAGCGCTCCGAGATAATTACCTATGTGGAGGTTGCCGCTAGGCTGAACGCCCGATAAAACGCGTGCTTTCATTCTTGGTTAGAACCTCTATCGTAAGGGATGAATTTGAAACTTAAAGACGGACCGTCGCCAGAGCCTTCGGTGGTGGAGATTGAGAAGCTGGTTTATGGTGGCGATGGGTTAGCTCGCGTAAACGGACAGGTGGTTCTAGTTCCGTTCGTGCTACCGGGAGAATCAGTACGAACACAGACAGAGCGAGTCAAGACCGGGCTGCTACGTGGAAGAGATGCCGAGATCGTGGTGCCGGCTGCTGACCGCGTCACTCCGAGTTGCGAGTACTTCGGAGATTGTGGTGGATGCCAATACCAGCATTCCAGCTATGAAGCCCAAGTACAACACAAGCGGTCCATATTGCTTGAAACCCTGGCCCGACTTGGCAGCATCAGCACTGCCCCAGAGGTAAAGATCATCACGGCGGAGCCCTGGAACTATCGCAACCGTGTTCAGCTGCACTTTGACGGAAGGAAGATGGGCTTTCATAGGCCCGGATCTCATCAACTCTGTGCGATCGACCATTGCCCTATTTCCTCGCCCGTTATAAACGAGGTGATTCAGAAACTTAGTGTTGCTTCGAGGCAGAATGCGTGGCCCGACTTTCTGCGATCGCTTGAGGTTTTTACTAACGAAACTGATGTTCAGCTGAATGTGCTTGAGTCAGACAGGCCGGTAGCGGCTCGATTCTTTGAGTGGTGTGCCGAGCTAATTCCGCAATTTGCTCCTGGGTCGATTCAATATCGGGCTGTGGATCAAACCTTCCGGATCAGCGGCGGATCTTTCTTTCAAGTGAACCGTTTCCTGCATGACCAGCTAGTCACTGAATCAATCGGGGGCATGAGCGGGAAAAGTGCAGTTGACTTATACGCGGGAGTGGGACTGTTTACGCTTCCTCTTGCTAAACAGTTTGAGAAGGTTGATGCTGTTGAGCGCGGCGGGCATGCGTTCGGTGATTTGCAGTTTAACGCCAGGTCCGTTGGCGCAAATATCGCGAGCGAGAAGGGTAGCGCCGAAGATTATCTGCGCCGGCTCCAAGATGCGCCACAGCTGGTGCTGGCTGATCCACCACGGACTGGACTCGGTAAAGATGCCACAAACGAGTTACTGAGGCTGCAAGCGCCAAATGTGGTCATCATCAGCTGCGACCCAACTACTCTGGCACGGGATCTTAAGAAGTTACTAACGGTGTATCATTTGGACTCACTAACTCTGATTGACTTGTTCCCCCAGACTTACCACCTGGAAACGATTGCTAAGTTGACGCTTCTCTAGCTTCGGTGTAGAAGATATCTGAGCCCGCTCCATTTACGGATGATCAATTCGGCCAGCGTAAGCGCGATAGCAGCCGCTAGGGCAGCAGGCCATAACTCAAGGGAAGTATAGGTTATTCGGCCGTTACTGTCGTAAACAGAAGCGACGGGCGGGTTAAAGCGTCCGCCAGTAAATTGCGCGATCTGCTGTAGCGGACGAGGATTGGAGCCGTGTTGCAACTCGGCGTTTTCGCGATAGAGCCCAAGTTCCGGGAATGCTTTCGTCTCCACGAGCGGCCGGATACGAAATAGACCGTGCAAGCCACCAACACGGACCTTCCCCGTATACACGCGGGAACCGGACTTTTCCAAAGTGATCGGCGTTTTAAAAGTCTCAGGACCGAGAACAAAAATCGTTGGTGGGTTACGAGGCACCTCAACGTCAGGCCCGAGGTGATACGTAACCTGGACCTCTTCGCTCGTCGAGTCAAAGTGCGCATTGGCCTCAGTACTTTGCGAGTGGTCCAGTAAGTCGCGGGTTATGTTGATCCAGAACTTGTCGAAACCGGGCCAGCTGACCCAATTTTGCGCCCATCGGCTTTTGGCATCTGAGGTAAAAACAGCAGCCTTACCTAACCCATACTGCCAACGTACATAGAGCGGATCTTTCTTATTTGCATCGATACTAAGGAGCGTGTCAGCGGTTGGTTTCGCAACAAATCGGGCATAGCCTTTGAGTGGCGGTGCTGACGCAATATTGACTCCGTCCAGCACCTCGGCTGAATGATCCAGGATGGGCACCAGAGGCTTCTCAACAGCTGTGGAACCGCTGTAATCCTGAACGTCTTTCAGTAGAATCTGCTCTAAACCCTGCGGGTCATTCAGGAAATAACTCTTTCCCCCTGAGGTTAATGCTATTTTTTCTAAATAACTGCGGTTCACATCTTGTCCGAGCCCGACTGTAGAGATGGTTACCTGATGAGCCACCGCTTCTTTCGCCAGATCAAGACTGTCGCCCTCTTCTGAGATGCCGTCCGTCAGTAAGACAATGTGTTTGAAAGTTGCTTTCGACGGAAGAACGCGCCGGTAGGCCTCCGCCAATGCCGGAGCAATTTGTGTTCCGCCATCGGGCGTGATCCCGGCGACCAGCCGTTTAATCAGTGACTTATCTTCCGCATGTCGCACCGGAACCGCCCACTGAAACGAATTGTCAAAGATCAGGACGCCTATGTAGTCAATGGGCCGAAGATGGTCAACAACACCGATTGCTGAAAGGCGTGCTAAATCGATCTTTCGGCCTTCCATAGACGAGGACTTGTCGATGATGAGTGCCACGCAGGTACCCTCGGGCGACTTTGGAGGCGCTAGTTTCGCTGGAAGTGCTCTGTCTAAGGCGTCAAGCTTCTGGTCTTCCTTATATACCTGACGCTCGCCGCCAATTAGAAGTAGCCCGCCGCCCTCTTTCACATAGTGTTCAAGATTGTCTTTGTAATGTTGGGGGAAGCTTGTCAGGTCCAAGTTATTTAGAACTACAAGCTGGTACTTAATTGAAATCTTAGTTAATTCTTCCGGACTTGTTGTGACATCGTACTGGGCGCTTCGGAAAGAGTTCAGTAGGTTCTCGTCAGTTCCTATTGGATCTTGGG
>CALMAV010000430.1:4285-6237 GCA_937859895.1 uncultured Bryobacterales bacterium
ATGTAGAGCAGTCGCGCACGCTTCAGGCTTACTGCTTCCTGGAAACGAAGCTCCCCATGAGCTTGGCTTCGTAGTTGGCCGGCGACAGAAGTAACCCCGACCGAATTGATACGCGCATGCACGCGAACCAGGTTGCTTCCTTTTTGAAGAGTAATCGGAGTGGTGCCCAGGCTCTTGCCTTCAGCATTGAGTTCGACTACTGCCGGCGTTGGTGACGGTGAGTTGACACGTAGGTCAATGGGAATTAGCTCGCCGGCGTAAGCTGCCTGAGGAACGATAACCGACTCGAGGCGCAACTGAGAAGTTGACGTTTCAGGGAGAATATAGGTATCTACAGGTATGTGCAGGCTGTGAAGCTCAGCCACGGCTTTTGCGCTGTTGCCTTTGTTTTCTTTTCCATCGCTGATTAAGACAAGCCTCGGGTTGTAGTTCTCAGGTAACGACGACAAGCTGTCGCGCAATCCACTCTCAAAATCGGTTCCTGATGCTGCCTCGCCGGAAGAGGACTGGAGGTGATACTCCGATCCGGATTCAGACGATTTCAGCCGTCGGGTGCCATCCGCGAAAGGAACCACTTGCATCCAATTACTTCCGCGTTTCTGCCGAATCTCATTCAGAATCCGTGATTCCTGCGATAACTGGTCGTGGTCGATGCTTCCGGAAGTGTCCACTAATACGGCGACTGCATTCTTTGTCTGAGGAACCATCATTCTTGGCTCGCTTAGTGCCATAGCAATTGCGGCCAGACTAAGACACTTCAGCAGCAAACCAATTCGCCCTGTGTTTGAACGGAAGCCGAAGGCGAGCCAGATAATTAAAGCGGGAATAAGGAGGAGCCACCAAGGATGGGTAATCGTCATCTTCCGACCATCGCGTGTTGCGGTTCATCTTGCTCCTCAGTTGCTCGTACCCGTAGGGCAGGACGCATGGCGGAGGACCTAGACCTACCAAATAGATACCACTCGCCCAGTAACCCCAGCGCTCCAGATAAGGCCAGCCATTTCCAAAGATCTAAAGGTTGCCTAGAGAGTAAGCCTGGCGATGGTAGACCAACCTTCACAGTTTTTGGAAACTCCCACGTCCTCTCTCCTACATTGGGCAGGGTGAGAGACAGAAGCTGGTCGCGGGTGCCGGACCTCAGGCGAAGCGTGGTTGGCTTGTCTTCAAACAGTTGTATAGACTTCTCGCTAATTGTAAATGGTGGAGCCGCACCGTCACTTGTTCTGACCTTGAGGTCATCGGTTGTCTCTGCTGGCATCAAAGGAATAGTAAGAGCTCCAACCTGTTCGGCTCGCACGTCGCTTGGCCCACTAGAGTCCGGGGCTACCCATTGGATCAGGTTCGCGAACAATAAGGGAGTAAGTACCGTGAAGCGAAGTTTAGGCTGAAGAGGGTCGAATCCAATGATGGCGGAACGAGGCTGTCCCCGCCCGAGTACAACGGTCGGACCTTCTGCCGTTTTCGCAAACGGCAAGTAGTCAGGCGAATCTTCAAAGACAGTTGCGTGAGTTAGTTCCTGTTCTCGCGAGTGCAAACCGGATGAAATCAGGCTGTCATTGTTCCAGCCCGTAATGCTTGTCTTGTCCAGAACCGCTTTGGCCAAAAGATGAGGCGGCAATTCTGGCGGATTAAGCCAGATACTGGGTATCCCTGGGGTTTGGCGAGGCGCAAAACTATCTAGGATTACTAAGTCAGCCGAGGCATTTGGAACGTATTGTGAAGGCAACTCGAACCTCACGCGTAGTCTGGAGTTAGACTGCAGCAATGGTCTTAGAACTTCCGGACGCTGTGAGTAAGCAGTAACTGCTACTGCCCCTCCTCCTGGCAACTCGAGGGAGACACGATTGTCTTCCGGCAATGAGTCCTGCGCATCGAGCTTGGCTGTAAGTGATCCCGCCGTACTTGTGACAAAGCGATAAGTCAATTCGAACTCCTGCCTAGGTAGTAAGTTC
>CALMAV010000430.1:6247-7558 GCA_937859895.1 uncultured Bryobacterales bacterium
AAGTTCACCGTGCGGGCTGCAAACGGAGTTCCGGCAAAGTCGACATTAACGCGGACCTTTTGAGCACCATCGCCGAAGTTGAAGAGCTTTATACTGGCCTGCCACGTACCCGGAAGGTTCTCCACAGTGTTAGCAGAGACCGCGCGGATCCCCACATCATTGTTTAACGACTCGGTCAGCAAAACCCGGAGATTGGGAGGAGCGGTAATGAAACGGTCGGCGGCGCTAATCTTTGCGGACCCGACATAAACCACCTCACCTACGAAACCACCAGCGCCACGTTGAGCATGTTCGGCGAACCTAAATGCTCCAGCGAGATCTAGCGCAGATAAGTGCGGTTTCAAGTCTCTTAGTGCGCTCCCTGTCTGCTCGCGATCTTTGAGGAATCCTGTAACGGGAGTTGCCAATGCGTCTACGCCAGCAACTAAGACGCGATCCTGCTTTGGAAGCTCAGCCACATACTGCATAGCCGTTCGAATCTCATCACTTAGAACCGATCTACCAACCCCACGAGCATTTGACCAAGCTGACGTATCGACTAGGAGGACATGATTCCGACTGGCAGCTAGTCTCCCTCCGATTTGTAATTGCGCAATTGCAAGAAGAAGGAGTAGAAGACTGACTAATTGGAGTAGTAACGAGAATGGCTGACTTACCCGTTTGCGACTTCGTTGCTGAACAGCGACTCCCGAGCCACTCCAAAACTGCAGAGTTGATACTACTCGCTTACGCTTGGTCCGGTCGAGAAAGTAAAGCGCGGTGATACTTGCGCTTAGAACCCCGAAAAGGCCAAAGAACTCGAGCGCTGTCAGATTGAGGAAGAACATAGAGGATCAATGATTCGCGCTGACCATAGTTACTGGCCCGAACACAGCTTCCTCAATCGGGACGCGAGTAGACAGTCCGGCATAACGGCCACGATTTCGGAGAGCTAACTTTTCCAACGACGCCGCATAGGCATCGAAGGCATCGCTGTACTGCGCTTTTGCTCTATCATCAACAGAAAGTCGCAGCTCCTGCCCCGTTTCGGCGTCCACAAATTCAACGTCTCCGTCGACCGAAGGATTGCGATCGTCTTCGCCCCACAACTGAATTAGTACCAATTCGTGCCCGTAATCGGCAATGTACTGCAGTGCTGTTAGGGCATCGCCGGCTGTCAAAAAGTCCGAGATTAAAATGACAAGCCCGCGCTGAGGATAGCGGTCGAGAAACTGACGCGCAAGATCAAGCAGTCGGGTCTCACCGCCTGGGCGCAACTCGCGCAGGAAACGCTCTGCCGGTTGGAACCGATGTCGTCCACCACTGCAGGAA
>CALMAV010000430.1:7568-8074 GCA_937859895.1 uncultured Bryobacterales bacterium
ATACGCTATCAAGGCGAACCAGACCAACGTAAACTAGAGCGGCGGCCAGCTTACGTCCATAGTCAAACTTACTCAGATCACCAGGACGAGCGCCGGCCAGCATTGAACCACTAACATCGAGGAGCAGCCGGACAGGTACGCGAGGCTCAATCTGGAACAGCTTGAGGAAGACTTTATCGAAGCGCATATAAGCGCGCCAATTAATCGCTCGCAGGTCATCTCCTGGATGGAAGTTGCGGTGATCCAGAAACTCCTGGCCCGATCCTGCGAAGTGAGATATGTTATGACCGCCGACCAATCCAGGAAAGGATCTTTGCCATTGCAAAGTAAGACGCTCGAGTTTCTCTAGGAAATGCCGGTCAACCAGTGGTTCAGACATTTGATTTAGACTGCGGGGACTGCTCGTCCGACTTAGCGGGGAGTAAGATGCCGAAATATCTTCTGAAGTACCGAGTCTGTGGTTTCACCATCTGCGTGAGCGTCAAAGTTAAGGATGATGCGGTGAC
>CALMAV010000431.1 GCA_937859895.1 uncultured Bryobacterales bacterium
TTGCTGAACACATGCAACTGCCCATCGCGGCCGATGGTGGCCACATCGGGGTCGCCATCGCCATCGATGTCTGCCGCTACAAAGTCGACTACGCCTTCCACCCCTGAAAACGGCCGCAACACCGCATACGTTCCGTCCGCATTATTCCGCAGCACAACCGGTGGCCCAATTGAGGTGCCCAGAACGATATCTAAATCGCCGTCCAGATCAACATCAAATAGCCAGACGCCGTTGTAGGAGCCATTCACAACCTCGCCGGGCAGCTTAGCCTTAGCCGTCACATCGCTAAACAAGGGCGATAAGCCCTGCTGATAGATGCGCACACCTTTCGCAGTTGCAATCACCAGATCGCTCTTGAAGTCGTAGTTCAAATCACCTGTAGCAACACTGTGCCGCTTCAATGGCGATTGTATGGGCAGCACGGCCCCACTATCTGTGTGCAGCGCACTGCCATCTGCCCAAATCACCCGAGGGTCCGCTTTCGGCTCCAGCAGAAGCGAGCCAGCCCACGTAGCCCCAGGGATTTGCGCACTTGCAGCTGTATCCCGGGTGAATGTCATAGCAGTGTCCGGAGGGGAGGGCAGGGAGCTTGGCGACTCTATCTTGACGAACCGCAGGAACGGCTCTCCTACCGTGCCGGCTGGGGGACGCACCGCATCCAGACTTTGGCGAAAGGCAGGATCACGAACCAGAACATTCCTCAGAAACTGAACCTGCGGCGCCGCGCTTCGCACATTTCCGGCCGCGGCCGCCTGCAGTGCGCTGAGTTGACGTTTGGCTACGTCGGGCCAAGACGTTCCTAGCTCTGCAAGCTTTGCCACCGCAGTGTTCACCGCAGCTCCGTCGCCCAGCTTGGCCAATAATCGAGTCTCATCCAGGAGCACTGCTGTGTTGTTCGGCTGCCGCTGCAGCAAGGCTCGAAGCTGGGCTAGGGCATTGCGATTGGCTTCCGGCGTGCCTTGCCGCTCCATCTCCCCGGCCAGTTCATACCGGGCTCTGTCATTTTTCCCATCCAACGTGACGGCCTGCTGCAGATGCTGGATGGACTGCGTAAGATTGCCGCGCCTGCTTTCAATCAATCCCAGCAATGCTTCCACGTGACTGTTATCAGGAGCCAGCGTGCGCGCGGTTTCTGCATCCTTAGCTGCCTCCTCATACTGCTGCTGCCGCAACTCGAGCACCGCCAAATTGGCAAACGTCGCGGGCTCTCCCGGCGCAAGCTGCGTTGCCAGAGTCAGTCCCTGTTTGGCCCGAACATCCTCACCTGCTTGCAGCGCAGCCAACCCAACATAGAAATTCGACAGCAGGTCGCGATAGTTCTTCGAGCCCGGTTCGGGAATGCCGCCATGGCGCCCACACCCGCACAAGGCAAGCAAGACAAGAGCGCTCGGTACTTTGCGCATCAGTTCCAAAACCCGCAGCGCTGTAGCAACTGATTGATCTCGGCTTCACTCGCACCTACCTTGTGCGCATTTCGCAGCAGGTCCATGGCATCGGCGGAATACCAATTGCCTCGTGTCGAATCTGAGAGTCCAGCTACGTCTACCGGTTCAATGGCGCGCATTGTTGACTCGATTGTAGGGTCCGCCAGCGCGCGTTCCATTGCCGGCCCAAACTGTGGATGATCGTGCAGCAAAAACGAAGGAGCCAGATACGGCTTGCCCAAGCGACGTGCGGTCTCCGAGTAGCTCGCTGCTGCAAAGTACAGAAGCGACAAACGCGTAAACTCTTCGAAATTGCCCATACTTCGATACAGTCCTGCAATCAATCGTGCCGCCGCCAATAGCTCCGCATCCGTCTGCTTGGCATAGTCGGTCAACCCTGTGGCAAAGCGTTCCGTTCCCCAATCCTCTTCGAGGAGCCTCGCCAGTCGACTAACCCCCAACAGCGTCAACGGAAATCCTGTAGATAGCAGCGGGTCTACAAATCCCGCTGCGGAGGGCAGCATCGCCCAATTGCTTCCCGTCACCGTTCCACTACGAAAAGAAGGACGCGCCGAATGGGTAAAAGGGCGCAACGATCGTACCTCCGCAAACTGCTCCCCTACCGATGGCAACCGTTGCATCAGTCGCTCCCAGGCCGGCGCTCCTTCTGAAAACCCGAACTCTTCGGCAATCTCACTTCTAGCTGCTACGCCTGCGCTAGTCACTCCATTGTTAAAGTGCAGCACCCAAATCCAACCACCTTCGAAGACATGGTGCAGTGCAGCAGCGTCAATTGGGTAAGGCGCGCCTTCACTCTCGCGTACAGCCGAAAAGTTCTTGACTCCTTCAAAGTGCGTGTACAAGAATTCCGTCTTCGGATAGCCAGGCAGCTCTCTTTCTTCAAGTCCCAAACGCCGATGCAGGCAGCCCAGCGGACCAGTCGCATCCACCACAAACTCCGCCCCAACGGTGACCGGCTCGCCGGAGCGCACTCCGGTTAAACGCATTCGTCCATCGCCTTCCACAGCGCTCTCAATCTTCACCTGGTCCATATACTGCACACCGGCAGACTGCGCTTCATTCACCAGCCACGCGTCTACTTCCGCACGGTACCAATGCGTATCGGCAATCCGATCATGTGGACTGGCCGCCACCAGCAGTTCATTGTCGCGATCGCGCTGCGCCACCCAGGGCTCCCCAAATCGATGGTGAAGAAAGCTGAAGCCCCGTTTCAGGCCACAGCTGATTTCGGGATAGCTCGCCTGCCAGCTTCCCCACTTCGCTAGCGGAGCCAACCCGGCAGATTGTAGCGAGTGGCTAGTTCCTCCCACAATAGATTGCCCAGCGGCACCGAAGACTCGCCAATAGCAAATCGCGGATGCTGCCCGCTTTCCAGCATCATCACAGACCGCCCCAGCCGCTTAGCAATCATGGCCGTCAGCGAACCTCCAAAGCCTGACCCAATTACCGCTACCTCGCAACACGCGTTCAACTATCGGCCCTCGCAGGACGAGCAGGCAACCGCTGGCTCCCACAACTGGCTCAGATTCATTCGTCCCAAGCGTGCGCATCGCCTGTCAAAGCAGTCACCGCACTCCCGCCCCTTCATGTTGCGCTCCATATCCCACAGGTCCAGAAACACGCGACCGCGCTTCCTCATCAGCCCCGATTCAAAAGCCGCTTCTGCCACACTCAATCGCGGCGGAGTGAAACTGCCTTCCCGCTCCAGCTGATTCATCTGGTCGGTGGCCGCCCGCGTTGGAATCAGCGTAGCCGCACCCGCGCCATGATCAAAGGCCCATTCGAGCGAACGCTCTGCCCACTCTAACGACAGGTCCGGGTGGAGGAACGGAGGCTGTATTAATATAAATGCCCGCCACGGAACCTCATGCCGTCCTAAGAACCCCGCTGCAACCGCAAACTGCTCGAGCGTCATGCCCTTGTTCAACCGCATCAGCACTTCCGGATGCGCTGTTTCCAAACCCATTGCTACTTCCAGCCTGCCTGCCAGCAGGTCGCGAAACTCCAGCGCACGCTGGCCTATCAACGCTGGATGGCACTCCACAATCACGTTTTCGAACGCGTCCACACAACCAGCAATCGCCCGGTAATCACTACGTGGAATCGCCCGCCCGTCAAAGAAACTGCCGCTGTTATAGAGCTTGATTTGTTGCGCCGGAGGCAACCGTTCGAGTGCATACCGGATCTGCGCCGGAATCGCCCCCGTCGGGACACTCGTCTCCAGCGTGTTCTTCCACAGATCGCACATCACGCATCGCCACGGACACTCGCGATTAGTTAAGAAAATTGTGGCTATGTCGACAGGAGAACCGTCCGCCGAGCACTCCGGTTCAACGAGAAATGCGTAAGGCCGAAGCGGATCCAAGCTCGCCGTGCGCATACCTCTCTCTTCGGAAACCGAAGCACTCTGCCGCAAAAGCAATGGGCGCTCCTACTGGTACATCGACAGAAACTGCTTCCGGTAATCCGCTTCAACGTGTGGCAGCCGCCGCTGCATGGTCGACTTCTCTAATGCCCCATGTTGAAAACGTCTCTTTGGAAACACCGGCATCTTGAACCCAGTTACCGCCTCAACCCCGCGCGACACAATCTCGCCCTTCAGGCTGTACAGGGTCGGCACATCGTATTGAGTCAGCTCGATAAACGGAATCGCCTCGGCTACTGCCACCACTTCTGGCCGCGTAAACGGACTGAATCCTACAAATCCAAAGTGATGCGCCGGCGCATAAGTCCGCGTGTACGATCGGCTCAGCCCACCGCTGTAAGTCAGCGAGTGTTTGATCTTACCCACGCCCCAGCCTTCTTGGTAGAGCATCTGGTTGTTGATCACGCTCCGAATGGTCAACTCCGGATTCTCCTCAATTGGATAGTCCTTCAGGTTCTCGTCACCGCCATCGCCATCGAGCAGAAACCGCCAATCCGGATAGCGCTCCCGAATGCCCCGGCATAGCGCCATCGCCATGGAAGCCGACTGTACATCCAACGGCTTGTAATCTTCAATGATGCGAATAGTCTCGGCTATGTCAAGCGCCGCCGGGTCCGCCTCAATCGGTTCCAGAAACAGTCCGAGATCTAGTGCTCTCAGAAAAGCCCGCGCTTGCTGTACGTCCGGGCCATCGCCTAAATCCAGGGCAAACGCTTTCAATCGGCTAAGCGAAAGCCCTAACTTGCGCATCACATAGTAGGTAGTTAGAAAGACACTGCCACTGTCCACTCCTCCGGAGAAGCAGACCCCAATTGGCTCGCGCTCCGGAATCGCTTGCAGCCATCGAGCAATCTCATTTGCAGTAGCGCCCATGTAAGCCTTGCCGATGACGTCGAGATCAGGCGGCAGTGCGTTTGACTCGGGCGTAAAAAAGCGTGTGTAAACCGGATCAGGATCAGGGCAGCCGATCAGCTGCAAGTCGACTACGTAGTGTGCCGGAACCATGCGCGTGTAGCTGGGGTGAAACTGGTCGGCGAGCCCTTCGCTCTTCAGCCATTCGTAGATGGTGTCAATCCGGTGAGCCACCACCAAGGCCGGACCCTCCTGCCGCTTGGCCAGGAAGTAGCGCATCGGCCGATCGAGCGACCGCGCCATCCGCACATTCCGGCCCGACTTCACCAACAGCGTGAACGACCCTGCAATCTGCCGCAAGTCCCCTGGTGCACACCGCAGCAAAAGATTCTTCGCTTCTTCCAGGCTCATTCCGAGTAACTGGGTCGCCCCGGGCTCGGTTAAATCCACCACTCGCTCAACGTAATCTTGCATCGCTAACCGCTCCCGTCATTCTAGTGGTTACCGAACGGCGTTGCCCGATGCCGTTGCTTCTGACCCCGTACAATGATGCGAGTTACGGTTTGGGTCTTCCAAATATGTCTGCTGTAGATAAGGTTTCCGCAACGCATCAACTGACGAAGCGAAGAGCGTTGTATGCGCTACTCGGGCTTTGGGTAGTGGTCAGCATGAGCTACTACGTCATGGGCGCCATTGCGTTATGTGAAGAGTTTTTCAACCCCTCGCAGTATGCGCACGACCCCTTTGAGTTCGAAGATGACCTGCAAACGATTAAGAAACTTGAGGATAAGGCGCCAATAGCCGGATTGGCGAAGGGGGATGTTCTCCGGTCCATCAATGGTCAGTCGTATATCGGGTGGATGCAATTCACTCGCATTGTTCATCACGCGAAGCCCGGCGATGCCATGCAGGTGGGAGTGATTACTCCGCAAGGTCAGACGAAGAACATTCTGATTCGGCTTAAACCGAGAGAGAGCCCTGGGTTCTCAATCGCTGGCTACGTTGCGTTCCTATCGCCGGTCCTTGGTGTGCCGCTCCTAGGTTTGCTGGTTGGTTACTGGGTAGTAGCGGGACGACCGTGGGACTTGAATGCCTGGCTCGCCTTGCTGCTTTTATCGTTTCCAGCGACGAGCTTCGGGAACCTAGACTGGCGATTCTGGACCGGTTGGACTTACCCGATCTTCGGCATTTGGAACGTGTTGGTGCAGCACTTTGTTTTCATCGCGCTGCTGTGGTTTGGAATCTTCTTCCCAGATAGATGGCGCTTCGATGTGCGTTGGCCCTGGGCGAAATGGGTGTTGCTTAGTGTTTATGCGATTGCGTTTTGCTTCTTTGCGGAACAAGTCTGGCTTTTACACTTTCGCGTCTCGCAGCTTAGGCCCTTGAACACGACGTTTCACCGAGTCGATCTGGTAATGAGTTCGGCCGCGGTCATCTGCATCACGTTGTTCCTGCTTGCGCTTCTGGATAAGCTCCTGACGTCCTCGACGCCGGACGCCAAGCGTCGGGTCAGAGTTCTTGCCATCGGAAGCACCGTTTCGTTGGGGCCGCTGGTCCTGATATTCACGATCCTTCCACACTTCGGTATCGATCCGCATAACGGTGGCCCATTCATGATCGTGATTCCTTTCATTGCGCTGTTCCCACTAACACTCGCCTACGTGCTTGCTGTTCAGCGGGCAATGGATGTCCGAATCCTGCTACGGATGGGAACCAAGTATCTGCTCGCAAGAGCAACCATCGTCGCGCTTGAGCTTGCACTCGGAGCGGCAGTCATTTTCGGCTTCCTCGTTCCGATGCTGCAGAGAAAAGAGCATGAAACATTAGATTTAATTGCATTGGTGGCCGTGGTTGCCGCTGTGGTCTCTGGTTTCACCATGCGAAACAGCTTGAGCAATCGCGCCAAGCGGTGGCTCGACCGCAAGTTCTTTCGCGAGGCTTATAACAGCGAAGTGGTGCTAAGCGAGCTTTCCGAGCAAGCGAGAACCTTCGTCGATAAAGAGCCGTTGATCCAAACGGTGTCGCACCGGGTCTCAGAAATCCTGCACGTTCCATACATTGCGGTCTGGCTACGCGGCAGCAGCGTATTTCATCTGCAACAGGCGGTGGGCCTCGATCTACAAGCGCCGATTTTGTGGCAAGAAGGATCAATGAC
>CALMAV010000432.1:0-470 GCA_937859895.1 uncultured Bryobacterales bacterium
CGATAACACGAGGCGCGGCCACGCCGGAGCCACCGGTTGACGCCGAATAATATTGCAATTAGTGGCACCAGCAAAAAGAAAGGCCAGTACGTAGCCAGCGGCGCCTCTTTATCTGATACCCGCATGGTTCCAAAAACAGAAACCAGCGACTTTTCGCGCTCAATATCCACGACGAAACGCCACAACCCTGGCGAAGGCACATTCAGAGTCGCGGCGTATAGCAGCTTGTTCGTTGCCTTTTCATGCCGGGCTGGCACCGTATATTCCAGATTGTCGCCGGCTCCCGGTCGCCGGAGATGCAACAGAACTACCGCGTCGAGCACTGGACTTTTGTCGGCTGTGCGCTGACATAAGACACTTAGATCGACGCGACCCACCCGCACCGGTACCGGTTCGCTGAAAACTGTGACCAGATAGGGACCTGATTGCTGTTGAAGCTGGACCGTGCCTCCATCTGCCCACAGTAAAGT
>CALMAV010000432.1:480-5113 GCA_937859895.1 uncultured Bryobacterales bacterium
ATCCCGCGCATCTCCATAGGTTCAAGAAGAATGACGACTCCGAGTACATAAAGTGAGACAGCAACCAAAGCCCAAGGTGTGAACAGCGCCAGAGATTTGCGCATGGGCGTGGAACCGGTCAAAGTAGACGCAATCTTCCAGACAATCCACAGCGTCAGCAGCAGTCCCGCATCTAGAACCAAGATTTGCAGGGGCGTAAGCCAACCCGGCGTGAAGGCAGTTGCTGCAACGGACCCGCTGCCAGCGAGGCGCGTCAAAGCTGGAGTCACAGAATCCCAACTTGTCACCAGGTGATACAACAGGTGAGCGGTCCACATTGCCACACCCATGGGGACCAGCGCAAAAGAAAAGCGACGAGCGTAATCGAGAATTGACCAACCACGGCTAACTGTCCTGTTAAGAGCTGCACTAAGGAGCGCAACGCAGACGGGCAACAACACTGCCCCGGTTAGGACAAATATACCGATGATAAGCGGCATTGCACCAGGACCGAGCTTCGCGTGCCAGCGATGTTCATACATCATCACCGGCTCGATCATCCCGCCTGCATTCACAAACGCGCCGAAGACGATCAGCAAAGCCAAAGCAGCCCAGTCAGTTCGCTTGGAGAGCCGCCGAAGAGAAGAACGGTACGGGTCAGCAATGACTGTTGCAGCGGGCAGTACCCGAAACAATGAGACGTTATCGTGCGGACAGGCCTTGACGCAATCCATGCAGAAGGTGCAATCGAGGTTACTCGATTTTCTAGGTTGGAATAGATCGAGCTCGCAGCCACGTGTCTTCTCGTTCCCACGAATACAGTCATGCGTGCGGCAGCTTTGACAGACCACTTGGCTGCGCACGGCTACCTCCCGGGGAGACACCAGGGAAGTCACAAAATGAAACTGACCAATAGGGCAGACGTACTTGCAAAAACTAGCACCCTGAAAAATGCCATCGATCAGCAGTGCAGCAAGAAAATAGCCGGCGATAATCGAAGCGGTCAGGAATGTGCTACTCCAAAGACCGACCGCCTCGTAGGACCACAAATACAAAACGAGCAGAGTGATCGGTACCCACTTACTACGAAGCGCGCGCGGCCATCGGCGGTTCGCCGGCAGGAGTTTGCGCCCCCAATCACGGACGAGAGTAAATGGGCACGACAGGCAAAACAAATTGCCTAACGCCAAGAGCGCAATCACCGAGAAAGCACGCCAATAGATCCAGGGCAGCACCCCAGCGAGATTCAGCGGTGCCGCCTGCGGGCCAAAGAAACCATCGGCCATCACGACACAAGCAATCAGCAGGGTGGATACTTGCGCCCATCTCCGGATTTTCGGTAATTGCTTTACTCGCAAAGAAGGCAGACGGATTGGCTGCCGCCCGGGCGATGGGACCACTCTCGACTCCGGCGTGGGCGGGCGCGTAGCGAGCAGCCGTGACGCCATAACAAAAGCCGGAATCAGGTATACCAATGAGCCGGGCACCCACATAATTCCACCCGCTAACGCCTGATCATCCTGCGGACTGAGGCCGGCCAGGCGCACAGTTTGGTAGCTCGGATACAACACGGTGCCCGAGAAGATGAAGTACGCCGAGAGCACAGTATTCACAATGTCGGCAAAGAGTAGATAAGGGATAAACGCCCATTGTGGGTATCGATCCTTTCCTGGCATCTGCTTGATTACGGGCCACCAGAACAGGACGCCGGTCCAGAAGAAGCAGGCATGTTGAACGCCGTGCCAGGCAGGAGAAGAGAGTGCCAACTCATAAAGCACAGGCATGTGCCAGAGCACGGTACTCAGAGCCGCGACAATCCACGCAAACGGGAGCGATGTTACTACTTCACCAGCTCGACGCAGAGGACTGAAGGTGAGAAACGGCCCGAGAGCCTCTTTCACAAACGGCTTGGGTAAGCCTCTGAGAACTGGAAGGAATGGCTTCCCTAATAATAGAAGCGGCGGCGCTATGGCGATCAGCAGCAGGTGCTGCGTCATGTGAGCGGCCAGGAAAAAACTATCAAAAGAGTTCAGCGGCGACTCAAGGGCAACAAAGATTGCAAGCAGTCCACCAATGAAGGCGGAGAGCCGGGGAAGGTCTGACGAGGAATGAATCAGGCGTCGCCCCGCTAGCCAGCCTCGTAAGTAAATGGCGAGGGTGACTAGAAGGACGACTGTAACCGGAGTGCCGAAAGTCCAGGAAGCAAAGACGGCACTAGAGAGCTGGTCCACTTTCCTAACGAGTAACTGTCAACGCAGCAGCTGGGAGCCCGGCAGAAGCAATATCACGCGGCAAACGATTTTCCGGCTTGTCGGAGTTCCGCGCAGGGTGTTTCATCACCGGGTGCAAGGTCGCCATGAATGAGACCAACGCATCCACTTCAGCTGGAGTTAGCTTCTTACCATAAGCAGGCATGTTGCCACCGCCTTGAATCACTTGGCGGACCATCTCATCGCGGGTCAAACGTGTAGCGACAGCATCCAGGGCAGGCCCGCGCTTACCGCCGTATCCACCTAGTGAGTGACAATTCCGGCACTGTTTATTCTGCAGCACCAGAGCACCATGCGCTTCTAGCGGACTCAGATTCTTTACGTATTGAACCGGAACCGCATCACCACTCCAGGCCCCCATTTTGGGAGACCAGGGAGAGGTCTGACCCAGGTAAGCAAGAGTACCTATGACTAGCAGGATAAAGACCACGCTAAGCACAGCCACAGGACGCCGCCGATAGCTCTTCTCGCCAGTGCCAGAGATAAACGGCAGAGCGAAAAGCCAAGCACCCATCAACGCAGGAGCTACAAAGAGTACCGCTACCTCCATCCAGTCAGGCAGTAAGGCCAGCGCAGCAAAGATAGAGAGAAAGTAGAAGTCCGGACGCGGATTGGTATCTACCAGCGTCGGATTTGGCGGACCGCCTGGACCTTTGGGTCCGACAACGAAAGCAATGACGAGAATGGCAAAAATCATCACTGCCGAGAAAACCAGATCTTTGCCGACGGCATTAGGAACAAACGGGACGCCTTCCTTGCGTAGCACTTCGGCATACTCCGCATCATATGTACCGCGGTGAACCGGAACGCCCGGCTTAGGGTATTCGTTAATGCCCTTCGTTAGAACCAGGCGCAGATGGCCGGTGATAATGGCGATCAACAGGCCCGGAATGATAAACACGTGAAGCGAAAAGAAGCGCGATAGCGTTTCGCCGGCGATAATCGGGCCGGCAAGCAGAAGGTGCACCAACTGCGCTCCAAACACAGGAACACGTCCAGTGATGGAAGCGCCGATTGTTAAGCCCCAGTAAGCGTCCTGGTCAAATCGCATTATTTGGCCGGTGAAGGCCATAGCGAGCGTCATCACAAATAAAAAGACGCCAGTTACCCAGGTAAGCTCGCGCGGATACTTGTAGGCACCGAACAGGCACACCTGGATCATATGAAGGGTCATCATGGCCACCATGAAGGTGGAGCCCCACTGGTGTATTGCGCGAAGATACCAGCCTAAGAATTGTTGGTGGTTCAGGTATTGAAGACTGGTCCAAGCCTCGTTCGTAGACGGGACATACACAAAGGCCAGCATCGCGCCAGTGATTACCTGAATGACGAAACACAACAGGGTGGCACTGCCGAAAACGTAGAACCAGCTACCGGCACTCGACGGCACCTCGTGCCCGGCAGTGGATGCATAGAGCGCTGTAATATGTAGCCTGTCATCGAGCCACACCGCTGCATTACGTAAATAGTTCATCTCAAAACCTCTTGCTAGACAACTTTGTCTCTAAACAGGATTGGACAGCGTGGGCATCTCTCCGCCCTTCACCCAAAGTTCACCTTTGTCCAACTTGTAGTCGTATGTAAATAAGCCCCTTGGGGGCGGACCAGCTGCTCGTGAGCCGTCCTCGTAGTAAGCGCCTCCATGACAGGGACAGAGAAACAATCCAGATTCTGGAAACCACCGAACCGGGCATCCCAGGTGTGCGCAATTAATGGCAAACACCTGAAATTCACTACCCCCAACGTGACGAACCCAGCATGGAATGTCCGCTGTTTCCCCGTCCCAAGGACGCGTAAACGGGTTGCGATAGGTAGCTATGCGAGTACTCTTTTCTGGAAAGCCCTCAAGCGGACCCAACGAGATCCACTTTCGAGGATCTTTCTTCTCCACCGCGCTTGAAAAAACAAAGCCAATCAGCGGCACTGCCAGTACCGCACCGGCCACTACGTTCAGTGCGACGCCGGCTTTGAACAACCAGTCACGCCGGGTTGGGTCCTTTGTATTCTGCTTGCCCTCATCGGCCTGCCTTGTGCTATCAGTGTTGTGGTTTGCGCTGCTCAACTGTTCCTCCGCTCTGGCTGCTATTGCCGTGTGCATTGCCCGTCACCTGATCGTGCGAAGGGCTCCCTGGTCCATTGCCACTGCCTTTGCTGCCCGTTGCAGCACTTGGATTCGATGATCCACTTTCTGCTTCGTCGGTATGCGAGTTCTCCAGAACCTGGCTGGCCGGACGCAGCGAGGCAATATACGTCACAAGATCCAATACGTCCTGATTGCTCAGCGCGTGCCCGGCATTCAGAGTCATGTAGCTCGGCATCTTAACTGCCAGGTCTGGCCGGCCGACAACAATGGACGTACGCACGTTCTGGTTACTGACTAATTG